>NZ_PJBR01000039.1:0-33727 GCF_002863625.1 Pseudoalteromonas sp. MelDa3
TTTTTAGCACGTCAAACAGATTTAGTTGTGGCGATGGCTAAAACAGGTGCAATTATTAACGTGAAAAAACCACAGTTTTTAGCGCCACATGAAATGCGCCACATCATTACTAAATTTAATGAAGCGGGTAATAATAACATCGCACTTTGTGAGCGTGGTTCTAGCTTTGGTTACAACAACCTAGTGGTTGATATGCTGGGTATGGATGACATGAAAGCAATGGCGCCTGTTATTTTTGATGCAACACATGCACTTCAGCGCCCTGGTGGCCGAGCTGATTCTGCTGATGGTCGTCGTGCACAAGCAGCAGAGCTTGCACGCAGCGGTATGGCGCTAGGTATTGCAGGTTTATTTATTGAGGCGCATCCAAACCCTAATGAAGCTAAATGTGATGGCCCATGTGCGCTAGCGCTTAGTAAGTTAGAAGGATACTTAACGCAAATGAAAGCGGTTGATGATTTAATTAAAAGCTTTGCCCCACTTGATACAAGTGCAAGCGATTTATAATTAAGCATGATGTTTATTAAAAAGCGACTCAGGTCGCTTTTTTTATGCCTTTAATATACACAAACTTATATGATGTATATAATCTCACGCATAAGAAAAACTAATTCTAAGCTTGGTTATTATGTCAAGACGGGTACCTCCATTAAACGCATTAAAAGCCTTTGAAGCGGCTGCGCGTCATTTAAGTTTTACTAAGGCTGCAGAAGAGCTCTATGTAACGCAGGCGGCAGTAAGTCATCAAATAAAAACACTTGAAGAGCATTTAGGTTTAAAGTTGTTTTTACGTAAAAACCGCTCATTATTATTAACTGAAGAAGGCCAAGGCTATTTTTTAGATATAAAAGAGATTTTTACTCAGCTTATTGATGCAACTGAAAAGCTATTAGCCCGTGGTGCTAAGGGCTCATTAACAGTTAGTCTAACACCAAGTTTTGCTATTCAGTGGTTAGTGCCTCGTTTGAGTTTGTTTAATGAGTTACACCCAGAGATAGACGTGCGAATAAAAGCACAAGATCAAGATGAAAACTCACTGACTGATGACGTAGATATTGCTATTTACTATGGAAGAGGTCATTGGAATGGCGTACAAGCGTACAAACTTCATACCGAGTATTTAGTACCACTTTGTAGTCCTATGTTATTAAGCGGATTAAAGCCGCTTGATCAACCTAGTGATTTAGCGCATCACACCTTATTGCATGACACCACACGTAAAAACTGGAAAACGTGGATGAAAACTGCAGGTGTGCGTAACATTCAGGTAAATCAAGGACCTATATTTAGTCACTCATCAATGGTGTTACAAGCTGCAGTACATGGGCAAGGTGTGGCAATTGGTAATAGTGTATTAGCTAAACCCGACATAGATGCAGGGCGTTTGGTTATTCCGTTTAATCACAGTCTAGAAAGTAAAAATGCATATTACTTAGTGCTTCGCGAATCGCAAACAGAGCTTGGTAAAATAGTTTCGTTTAAAGAGTGGATGCTGAGCTTAGTAGAGCATGAACAAGAACATGAGTATTAATAATGATTGAATGGTTTAAAAGCACCGCACAACCTGCAATTGCACAGTTTATATTTGCGCATGGTGCAGGTGCCGGTAGCGATTCTGACTTTATGCAACATATGGCAAAATTAATAAGCGATCAAGGTGTTGATGTTGGTTTATTTGATTTTGAATATATGCAAATTGCTAAACAAACTAATAAACGTAGGCCTCCAGAGCGAGCGCCAAAGCTACTTACTTATTATGAGCAAGTGCTTGGTCAGGCGCAGCCAGATTTACCGTTATTTATAGGCGGTAAATCGATGGGCGGACGCATGGCATCAATGCTTGCGTGTAGCACAGAGCAAAGACTTTCGGGTGTTATTGCATTTGGTTATCCATTTCATCCGCCGGGTAAGCCAGAAAAGTTACGCACCGATCATTTTGCTGATATTGTTTGCCCTTTTTTAGTATTACAGGGTGAGCGAGATACATTTGGTACACGTGAAGAACTGCTTACTATGGAAATGCCAAAACAGCCTTTACTCACATGGCTGGCTGATGGCGATCATTCATTAAAGCCACGTAAAAAAAGTGGCGTAACTGAACTGCAAAATAGAGAAACAGCAGCGTTAAGTGCCGTTGAATTTATTAAGCAACAAGTAGAGATGTGTTAAGACTCGATTAGGGGATTAGATGATTAAATTATTTTTAATGGCCGGCAGTATTTTTTGTATGCTCTCGGTTATGTTAGGTGCATTTGCTGCTCATGGTTTAAAAAGCCGTTTATCGGAGTATTCATTAGGGGTTTTTAAAACAGCTGCTGAGTATCAAATGATGCATGGCCTTGCACTTATTGCGGTGGCTATTTTAATTAAATGGGGCATAAACCTGAGTTGGGCTGGTGGCTTTTTTATAACGGGCACACTACTTTTTAGTGGCAGTTTATATTTACTCGCTCTAACAGATATGAAGTGGCTAGGGCCGATAACACCGCTTGGTGGATTGTGCTTTATTATTGGTTGGATTGTTATTTTAGTGCAAGTCGCACGATTTAAGTTTTAAAGAGTTTAAGGGTTAATATGTCTAGTGTTGTGATTTATTGTCGTAGTGGTTTTGAAAGCGATGCCGCTGCTGAAATAACGTTTCATGCTGCAGAGCAGGGTTTTGCAGGGTATGTAAAAGCAAAGCCAAATACAGGTTATGTTGTTTACGAATGTTTTGAAGCGCATCACAGCGACGAAATAATCAAAAAAGTCGATTTTAAAAATATGGTGTTTGCACGCCAATGGTTTGCCGGTACATTACTTGAAAACATGCCAGTAGAGGACCGTGTAAGTGCAGTAGTTGAAGCTGCTAAAGATTTTACATTGTGCTCAGAACTGCGCGTAGAAACGCCAGATACAAATGAAGGCAAAGAGCTTTTAACGTTCTGTAAAAAAATATCAACGCCGCTTAAAAAAGCCCTCGAAAAACAAAATACAGTACTGCGTGAGCCAAAAGCAAACCGCCCAGTAATGCATGTCATGTTTTTAACAAACAATACGGCTTATGTTGGTTACTCGTATAGCTTTAATAATTCTCCATTTTTCATGGGTATTTTACGCCTTCGTATGCCAAGCGATGCACCGAGTCGTTCAACGTTAAAACTCGACGAAGCGTTTAATGTATTTATTCCTGAGCAACAACGTGAATCACGCGTGGCAGCAGGTATGCGCAGTGTTGATTTAGGTGCATGCCCGGGTGGTTGGACTTATCAGCTTGTACGCCGTGGTATGTTTGTAAGTGCGATTGATAACGGCCCAATGAATGACGATTTAATGCAAACGGGGCAAGTTAAACATTTTAGAGCAGATGGTTTTAAATATCGCCCAGAAAAAAGAAATATTACTTGGTTAGTGTGCGATATGGTGGAAAAACCAACCAAAGTGACTACGCTAATGATTGACTGGGCAGTAAATGCATACGCAAAAGAGTTTATATTTAACTTAAAACTACCTATGAAAAAACGCTTTGATAGTGTTTATGAATGTCTTTCGATGATAAGAAAAGAGCTTGAGAAACATAGCATTAATTACGAGTTACAAGCTAAACATCTCTATCATGATCGTGAGGAAATAACCGTTCATTTAAACGTTACTAAGGTGCCACAAAATTTGTATAGTTAATATGTAGAGGCTAAAAGTGGTAAAAAACAATATTAATAAATGGCTAAGTTTACTTTTTTTATCACTTTTAATCACAGGTTGTGGCGGCGGCGGAGAAGGTAGTGATTCAACTACGCCCTCTGGTAACGCTGCGCCCAGTGTTACGCTCTCTGTTAGTAGTAACGTTATTGTCTCTAACCAATCGTTTACTATTACTGCGCTTGCAAGTGATAGTGACGGGCAAATAGCCAATTATCAATGGCAACAACTTAGTGGTCCTGAATTTACATTTATTGTTAATGGCAATACGCTTACAGCTACTGCACCGAGTGTAACCACTGACACGACCTTTAGTTTTTCAGTTACTGTTACTGATAATTCAGGTGCTACTGCACAACAAGTATTTTCAGGCACTATCACTTCTCAAAATAATGCACCTACAGTTAATATTACAGGCCCAAGTAGTGCACTTGCTAACACACAAGTAAGCTTAGTTGCTAACGCTCAAGATACAGATGGAACCATAAGCACTATTAGTTGGATTCAGTCTGCGGGAGATAATGTTGATTTTAGCCAGTCAGATGGTGTACTTAGTTTTACTGCCCCCAATGTATCTGAAAATACAACGCTAGGTTTTAGCGTAACCGTAACTGACAATGCCGGTAAAAGCGCTCAAGCGAGTAAAACGGTTTTAATTAATCAAGTAAATAGCGCGCCAACAGTTATTGTTACAGGCCCTGAAGAAGCTGAAAAAGATGACAGTGTAACCCTAGTTGCAGATGCACAAGACAGCGATGGTAGTATTAATAGCATAACCTGGCAGCAAACAAGTGGCCCTGTAGTTGAACTTGCCCAAACAGAAACAAGTATTAGCTTTAATGCGCCCACTGTTGCGCAAAATACCAATGTAACGTTTGTAGTAACTGTTACCGATGACGATAACGCTACAAATAACGCCCAGAAAATAGTTGTAATATTAGCCCCAAATAACCCACCGACTGCCGATGATGTAAATATCAATGTGCAATATAACCAAGCCACAGAATTTAGCTTAGTGGTTAGCGACGCTGATAACGATAGCGTACAGATTGACTTTGGTGATGATTTAAATGGTGCGCAAATCAGTGTTATTGATGCCCAAGCCTTACGTTTTAGTTACACACCTCTTGCAAACAGTATCACTCCACAAAGCTATACGTTAACGGCGACTGATACAAAAGACACAACCGAATTTGTACTGAGTGTTACCGTTGTTGATTCAACGCCCGCTACAATTAGTAATGTAACGCCCCAAAATAGTAATGAACCAGTATTTGTAGATAGCCCTGTTAGTATTACATTTTCAGATATTATGCTCGTGAGTACTTTAGCCGTTAACTCTAGTAGTGGTACTTGTACTGGAAGCGTACAAGTGTCAGCAGATAATTTTACTACTTGCTTGGCCTTAACTATTGAAAGTTTGTCGGGTACTACCAGCGACACAAGTACTTATTTTCATACTGTAAATTTAAGCGCAAGCTTTGATGAAGACACTCAATATATTGTTCGTGTTACAGCTGATTTAGCTAATTTTGATAGCACAACTATTTTGGCGCAAACTGCCACCTCGTTTACAACTTCTAGCCAAGATATAAAAATAACAGAGCTTTCATCTGTGCAATTTAGTAATGACTTACCTTGGATTGAACTTTATAACGGCACCGGTGCGACAGTAAATTTACAAGACTACTCTCTTAAAGCTCGCAGTATTAATATGTCTGATAGTACGTTGAGTGATGAGCAAGTATTTGCGCTGCCTAATAAAGAGCTTTTAAATGGCGCCTATATTATTTTACAAAGCCGCTTTGGCGATGATTTTTTAGCAAGTGCGTCATTAAATAACACTAAGCTTGTACTTGTTGGTAGCGCGAATGATCAAATTAGGCCTTATTGGTACATAAATGGTTTTGCAGAATTACTTAATAGTGCGGGTACACAAACTATCGACTTTGTTAAGTTTGGAAATTCAACCCAAGAGCCTGTAACAGCCTCGCAGTGGCAAGGCGAAAATGCTGCACAAATACTGCCAGAGCAGGGCGCCAGCTTAAAGCGTACGCTCGGCGCAACCGATACCAACCAAAATACAGACTGGAACTACTCAGTATTCAATACTCCGGCAGGGCCTAACGATATAACTTGCTCAATAGATGATGATGAAGACGGTATTCCAGATTGTGCAGAGGTAGAGGGAGCAACATTTGGTGGGCTGCCTTTGTATGAATGGGGGGCGCGTACTTCACAAAAAGATATATTTATTGAAATAGATTATATGGATAGTAGTGATGTTGGAATAACGCCTCATCGAACTGCACTTGAAAAAATTGTTAGTGTATTTGCAAGTAAAGGCTATACCGTTCATTTTGATGTAGGTGACTTATTTGATCAGAATAGCGATATTGCGCCGCAAAACTTTGATTTAGGTGGCGGAAATGTTGTCCCTTTTAATAGTTATACTCCGTTTGAGTACGATTTAAGTAGCCCTAATTTGTTTGCTTATAAAATGGAATATACCGATATAACCCGCAGACCCATCTTTCATTACTTATTAATGGCAAGTAGTGGAAATGAAGATGGCAGTATTAGTGGGTCGGGTATTGCTGAGATCAGCGGTAATGATTTAATGGTAACTATGGGCGGCTGGGGCTTAACGCTCGATACGCAAATAGCAACCAATGTAACTTATAATTATCAAGCATCAACTATCTTTCATGAGCTAGGCCATAACTTAGGCTTATACCATGGTGGCAATGAAGAGGTTAACTTTAAGCCTAATCATTTAAGCTCTATGAATTATTTATATCAATTAGCGGGTTTATCAACAATAGGTAATAACGAAGGCGATCGTTATTATGAGCGTTTTTATCCCGGCAATGCTAGCTGCGATATTACACCAAATACTAATAGTCATTTAGGCTCTACAGATGATTTTATTATTGATTATTCAAGTGGTAGTTCAGCAGATTTAAATGAGAGCACAATACTTGAAGCACAGGGGCTAAATCGAAATGGCTCACTACCTGTTGATTTTAACTGTAATGCAATTAACACCGAAAGCCTAACCAGCTTTGATACTAACCAAGATAATACAATATCAATACTTAGTGATGTAGATGAGTGGAGCATGCTTAATTTGCAGTTTTATATGCAAAGTGCAGGTAATCGATTTGGCGTGCCAAATACTAATAATAGTAAGGTGTATAATTTACAAAGCTCACCTACTAATATTGAAACGCTGCCCAGTTATATAAAAGAAGCGCAGCCAAGTAGTGCAATTATTGCTGAGTTAAAAGCAATTAAAGAGCATTAATATGAAACTAGGGTTAAGTATTAAGTTTATTGTTTGTAGTAGTTTTTTAAGCTTACTAATAGCGTGTAGCGATACTAACAATGCACGTGAATGGTTACTAAAAAACGACAATTTATATTACAAAAATACAGCTATTGACTGGCGAGTTGAATCAGTAAAGGGCTGTAAGACATGCGTTATAAGGCAAGATGTTGTTTATCAGCCTGAAGGCATTAGTAGTTATAATACGTTAATGCAGAGTCAAAATTGGGTGGCGGTACATGAGTTAAGTAAAATCAATGTTATTCGTTTAAAGATGCCAGACCAAACACCTTACTTATTCGTAGAGCGTATAAAAGGGCGAACACTAAAGCTGTTTGATCAGCAGCAAAACTACAGTATAAAAATTGGTGAAGTTACAGCCGTTAATTTTAACAATCAGCGCTTTAGTATTTTGATTAAAAAATTTGAAGAAGTAGATAAACAAAGCGTCGCATTACCAAGGCGTGCATCGCTTGAGTTTATTGTTTTAAAAATAGATTAAAAAAAGCACCTTAGGTGCTTTTTTATCTCGGGTGCCGTGACCTTTGAATATTGAAAAATCAGCAACCTCTTAATTAACTACGGTATTTTGGTCGATAATTATCGACCCACAAACGTGTTGCACCACACACAGCTACAGGCATAACTATTAAGTTTACAAAGGGTATAGCCGTTAATAACATAACAGCAAAACCAAACCCGTATGATAAACCTTGCTTAGATTTTAAATCGTTTTTCATCTGCTTAAAGCCAATTTTATGGTTATCAAACGCATAGTCTTCATACTGCACCGCGTACATCCAACAGGTAAACAAAACCCATAGTATTTGTCCAATGACAGGTAAAACCCAAAGTAGTATGAAAAAACCAATAGCGCGAGGAAGGTAATAGCACAACTTCGTCCACTCACGGGCAAGCATTCTAGGTACATCTTTAACTAATTCGGAAAAACCATCATCGTTAATTTTTTGACCCGTTAAATAAAGCTCAACTTTTTCGCTTAATAAAGCATTGAATGGGGCTGCAATAAAATTAGTGATTATAGTAAATAGCATACTGTAGCTAAATAATACGACTAATACAGCAATTGGCCACATTAGCCACTCAAGCCAGCTTAACCATTCTGGTAGCATGTTACTGATGTAGCTAAAGCTATCACTTAGCCATCCAAATAAGAAAAACAACGAACTACCAAATAGCAGAACATTAATTAAAAGCGGGATAAGTACAAAGCGCTTTAACCCTTTTTGGCTAATTAATTTAAATCCCGAAAAAAAATATTCCATACCTTGTGTGATCTGCACTGTAACCTCAAAAAATATTTACCATTAGTTATAGTATAAATAGCTTAATAATTTTGAACAGTAATTTTAAGTAACAAAGTGTTAGCTTTAATGTTGCGGTTTTGGTTATATAGTAACTACAGGTGTTTAGTAATATGCAATTATGATTAATCAATGTAGACCAGATTAGTTTTTTTATTAATAAAAGAATGAACTTACTAATCATGACTATACTGAACTTTACTACGTAGAAAAAAAGCATCTACCAGAGGCTTTTTGTTGTATCAATATGTATAAATAATGCGAGCAAGTGAAAATGGGTACGGATAGGTTAAAAAAGTTATTATCTCACCAGCAAGGCATTTTATCTAAAATTGCATTAGGGGTACCTTTAAATGAGGTGCTTACTGAAATTTGTTTATCAATAGAGCAGATTATTGATGATGAATCTGCTAGGTGTTCCATTTTATCAGTTAAAGGCCAGCAGCTTTTTCATTGCGCAGCCCCTAATATTCACCCAGAGTACTGTAGTTTGCTTAATGGAGTTCACATAGGGCCAAAAGTGGGCTCTTGTGGTACTGCTGCATTTTCGAAATCGCGCACAATTGTAGAAAATATTGAAATCTCACCGCTATGGGAGGACTTTAAAGCTTTAGCGCTAAAGTTTGATCTTAGGTCATGTTGGTCAACACCTATTTTTTCAACTCAAGCTGATTTGTTAGGCACCTTTGCTATCTATCACAGCACACCTAAAACCCCATCAGAGCAAGATTTAGAATTAATAGATTTTTTTGTGCACTTTTCAAGTATCGCTCTTGAGAAAAGTAACGAATTTGAGAAGGCAAAACAGCTTGTCGTTAATTTACAGCACAGTAATGAAAAATTTAAAGCCTTCACCAAAGTAATGCCCGATCTCATCCTCATTTTAAGTGAAGATGGCACATATACCGATGTTTATGGTACCTCTAATGAGTTACTGCTTGATTCGACCACGGATCTTATTGGTGAAAATGTTAAAGACCTGCTTCCTCAAAAAGATGCGAAGATGATAATGGACGTCATTGAAACAACACTCTCGACTAACGAGATGCAAATTTTTGAATATGAATTAGATGTGCCAAAAGGAAGTATAGTTTTTGAGGGACGAGCTGCCGCTTTAGATCATTACAACCCCAATAGTCCTACAAAAAGACATGTAGTATGGATGGCCAGAGATATTTCAATAAAGAAAAAGGCTGAGCAAGAAGTTCATAAACTCGCCTTTTACGATCCATTAACTAATCTTCCAAATAGAAGAATGCTTAGCGACAGATTAAGCGCGTGTGTAGAGAGTGTTAAGCGTAATAAAAATATAGGGGCATTATTATTTTTAGACCTAGATAACTTTAAGCGTATTAATGACTCGTTAGGGCACAGTGCGGGTGATGAAGTACTTGTAGAGTTATCAAAAAGGTTAAGCGCAATAATAAAAGGCTCAGATACACTGGCCAGAGCGGGTGGTGATGAATTTATTATTTTACTCAAACACATAGGGCAAGATACAAAGCAAGCAATCCTAGAATGTAAAGCCGTTGCTAAAGAAATTCAAAGAGCTTTTCATGATAAGTTTGAAGTGGGCAACCTTGCATTTCAAGTAAGTTGTAGCATAGGTATTTGTCTAATTGATAGCGTAAATGCACAGGCTGACAATATATTAAAATTTGCAGATACTGCTATGTATCGTTCTAAAAATAAAGGGGGTAATAGCAGCAGCTTTTACGATCCAGCCTTGCAAACACTACTTGAAAAGCAAACAGAGCTAGAAACCGACATAGTGAGAGCAATTGCATCTAATGAGTTTTGTGCTTACTTTCAGCCACAAGTTAATACGCAGGGTGATGTTGTTGGTGCTGAAGCACTTATTAGATGGAACCAACCTCAAAGAGGGCTGATAACAGCAAACGAATTTATACCTATTGCAGAGCAATACGGACTTATTCAAAAACTACAAAATATTGTTTTGCATGATATATGTATTTTAATTAACGAGCTTAAAGCAAGCGCTATCATTGACGACTCGTTTAGTGTTTCAATTAATATTAGTCAAAGTCAGTTCAATTCATCAAATTTAAAAGGTGAGCTGTTCAACACTATCAATGAATTTGATATTCGAGCATCACAAATTAAGTTAGAAATAACCGAGTCAATGCTCTCTAGTGATATAGATTATACAATTAGGCAAATGAAAGAGCTCATTGCGGCTGGCTTTTTATTTTCGATTGACGATTTTGGAACTGGATACTCTTGCTTAGCTTACTTAAGTGCGTTTCCTGTTAAAGAATTAAAAATAGATAAAAGCTTTATTGATAAAATTTTAGATAATGAGATTGGCTTTAATATCGCGCAAACAATTATCAGTTTAGGAAAAAGCTTAAACTTAGTGGTCGTTGCAGAAGGCGTAGAAACAACAGAGCAGTATGACTTACTTAAAAAAATGAATATTGACACTATGCAAGGCTACTTAGTTGCAAAGCCGATGGATAAAGAACGTTATTTAAAATGGCATAGTGCTAATAGCAATCCGCAATAATACTTAATCAATTAGAGGGATTAAATCTGGCGGTAACTGTGTTAAAAAATTCTGCCTTGTTATCGACACGATTTTCTTATCTCAAAATAGATCACTTAATTAAGCAAATTTGGTACGGAAATGCTCTCAGAGCTTAATTACTTAAAGGCCAATGTTTAATAATTGGGAATAACCTAACAGAGATTTCCCATATGCTAGGTCACTTTTACTTTTTCTAACTGCTAAAATTCCCCAAACTATATGCTAAATAAGGACTAAAGATTTTTTGGTTAAACAATGCTAAGCTATGCCTGCTTGAATATATTATTTAAAGCTTAATAAACTTATAACAATGAATGGAAGCTTTATGCAGTTAGTCGATTTGAACCCTAATGATCCCGATGTAGTAAATGTATTTGACGATATAGACCGACTTATAAATTCTTTATACCCTGTTGCTACAGCGCAGTCTTTGGAGTTAAACGAATTAACCTTACCTAATGTGTATGCTATTGGTTTAAAAACTGAAGAAGGTATTATCGCTTGTGGTGCGATTGTAGAGAAATTTGATACTCAGCCTTATGGCGAAATAAGACGTTTATATGTAAAACCAAGTCATCGTGGTAAAGGGCTATCAAGACGTATTATGCAGATTTTATTACATCAAGCTGGCGAAAAGAAAATCCCGTTAATACGTTTAGAAACAGGTCCAAAGCAAATAAAATCAATCAATTTATATGAAAATTTAGGCTTTAAACGCTGTAGCAGTTTTGGCTCATATGTAGATAATCCACAAAGTGTATTTATGGAGTTAGGGCTTAGCCAATAAGCTTATTAACGCTACGACATGTTAAAGCTTAATGTGTCGTAAATATCTGGCCTCATTATTACCTTGTAATAAAAGTCATACTCAAACTATTAACTATAAAAGCAGCTTTTATAGTGATGCAAAAAATACTTCACTGTTTTTAACACCTGTCTTCGTATAAAATCTGCCTCGATAATTAGTGACTAACTTACAAAGCGAGAATTTTTATCTTTTCTAAAAGTAGCAATAAACAAATGAGCGAAATAACAGTAGTAACCCACAATGGTAATTTTCATGCAGATGACGTTTTTAGTATTGCGGTACTTAAACATGTTTTGCCAACGTTTAAACTGGTACGTACTCGCGATAAAGCGCTTATAGAGAGTGCCGACTTTGTAATTGATGTAGGTGGCGAATACGACCCTGAAACTAATCGCTTTGATCATCATCAACGCGGTGGTGCAGGCGAGCGAGAAAATGGCATCCCTTTTTCATCATTTGGTTTAGTGTGGAAAAAATACGGCTTAGCGCTGTGTGATGATAACCAAGCCGTGGCTGATAGAGTGGATTCAGGCTTAGTTTCAACCATTGATGCCATTGATTGTGGTCATGTTGAAGGTGTATCAAAAGGAATAAGCTTGAGCCAAACAATCTCAATGTTTAACCCTACGTGGGAAGAAGAGAGTAACTTTGATACCTGTTTTGATGAAGCTGTTGAATTTGCAGCTCGCATGCTCATTCGTTTTATCGCCTCAGCTCACGGTAGTGTAAATGCAAAAGCGATTGTTGCTAAAGCAATTGAAAATGCAGAAGATGCCAGAGTTATAGTGCTTGAAAAATACACACCGTGGAAAAAAACAGTGCATATTTTATCAAGCGATGCGCTATACATGGTTTACCCATCGCATTCTGGGCAATGGATATTACAAACAGTACCCGTTGAGCCTGGCTCGTTTGAAGATAGAAAACCGCTTCCTAAAGCATGGTCAGGTTTATCTGATCAAGCGTTTATAGATGAAACCGGTATTGACGACGCTGTGTTCTGTCACAATGGCTTATTTATAGCGGGCACTAAGTCGTTTGAAAGCACAATGAAACTTGCCACCATGGCGCTTAGCGAATAACAACGCAGATTCATAACGAATACTAAGCATAACAATTTATATAGATTGTTATGCTTGTTATATTAGCGTGGAGCATTATGTTTGAACTAAAAACAATCGCACTTTTTACTATTACAGCCTTAGCAGAAATAGTGGGTTGTTATTTGCCTTACCTTTGGCTTAAGCAAGATAAAAGCATTTTACTTTTAATTCCTGCGGCTTTAAGTTTGGCACTATTTGCATGGTTGCTATCTTTACATCCTACTGCAGCAGGGCGCGTGTATGCAGCTTATGGCGGCGTATATATTTGTGTTGCGCTATTATGGTTATGGGTTGTTGATGGCGTAAAGCTTACTATGTGGGATATTATTGGTGGTTTAGTTGCACTGCTAGGTATGGCTATAATTATGTTCGCACCAAAAAGTGCATAGCTGGCTCATACTCAATAAATAAAAAGCGCCTATTTATAGGGGAAAACACATATAGGCCCTGTCTTGGCTAAAAACCAAATGCACAGCTGCAATTTCTACCTCCAAAGATAAACACACCCTAGTGCTATTTAAAGTCCTATCTCGATTATTTTCAAACTGCCAATAAAATATAACAACTTCAATACGACAGGCAATACCTAACGCTACATATGCGCTAAGCAACTATTGAAGCTGGTGGATGTTATGCTGAGCGTTTTAGAAGTGCAGATTATATTCAATTTTAAAAATGCATAGGTATTACTTAAACACAACACGTTGGCTAAACTATGAGTAATATGAAGCGTGTAGAACACTCGGTTCTAATTCTTCAAAAGCAGATTCTATTACCAAAGTAACTCCAGATTAGTTTTATTGAATAGGGTAACTCATTTTTGCTAATAAAATTTATAAAGAGTCATTTAAAAACAGCCATTTTTTACAGCTTTTCTTATCTTTAATAATCATTAAAGTCCTATTTTATATACGCTGGAGGGCAATGCGTGATTGGTTGTTTTGTTAATATTAGAAATCACTCGTTACGAGTAAAAATACTTGTTGGACTTAGATCTCTATTTTTCTTTTAATGCGCGGCACTAGCCGAGTTGGCACTAATTAATTAAATAAAAGAGAAAGATAAATGAAAGAAACAACATCACTAGAACAAGCTCGTACGAGCTACAATGTTCGTCATTGGAGCCAAGGTTTTTTTGGTATTAATGATCAAGGTGATGTGTATGTTGCGCCCAAGGCTCATGCCCCAGAGCAAACCATTGCATTAACAGATATCGCAAAGCAACTACAAGATAAAGGTTTAAGCTTACCTGCTTTAGTTCGTTTTCCGCAAATTTTACACCATCGTGTACACAGCTTATGCGGCGCATTTAATACTGCGATTGAAAACTATGGTTACCCTAAAGACTACCTATTAGTTTACCCAATAAAAGTAAACCAACAACGTGAAGTGGTTGAGGAAATAGTAGCAAGCCAAGCACAAGTAGAAAAAAAGCAACTTGGTTTAGAAGCAGGCAGCAAGCCTGAACTACTTACAGTATTAGCATTGGCTGAAAAAACCAGCGCCGTTATTGTATGTAATGGCTACAAAGATAAAGAATACGTACGTTTAGCACTTATTGGCGAAAAGCTAGGTCATAAAGTGTATATCGTACTTGAAAAGCTTTCTGAGCTAGACATGGTGCTTAGCCAAGCAAAAGAGCTTAACGTAAAACCACGCATTGGTATTCGTGTACGTTTAGCGTCGCAAGGTAAAGGTAAATGGCAAGCGAGTGGCGGCGAAAAATCAAAATTTGGTTTATCTGCATCGCAAGTTTTGCATGTAGTTAATCGTTTAAAAGACGCAAACCAGCTTGATTTACTTCAGCTAGTACATTTTCACTTAGGCTCACAAATGGCGAACATTCGTGACGTACGTTTAGGTGTAAGCGAAGCTGCGCGTTTTTACTGTGAGCTACGTAAATTAGGCGCAGAAATTGATTGCCTTGATGTAGGTGGCGGTTTGGCTGTTGATTACGACGGCACACGTAGCCAGTCGCATAACTCTATGAATTACAGCTTAGCTGAATATGCAAATAACATTGTGTACACCATTGGTGATACATGTAAGCAATATGAGCAACCAATGCCGACTATTATTTCTGAGTCGGGTCGTGCGCTTACAGCGCATCATGCTGTGCTTATTTCCAATGTTATTGGTACTGAAAGCTACACGCCAGAAGAGTTAGTAGCGCCAGCGGCAGATGCACCCCTGTTATTAAAAAACATGTGGGCATCGTTTGTACAATTAACTGATTTAACGGATGACCGTGCATTAATTGAAATTTATCACGACAGCCAAGGTGATTTAGCTGAAGCGCATAACCAATTTGCACTCGGTTTATTAGACTTAGCGCAGCGTGCGTGGGCTGAACAAATTAATATTCGTATTTGTTATGAACTTAACAAGCACATGGATAACAAAAACCGTTTTCATCGTCCTATTATTGACGAGTTAAACGTACGTTTAGCCGATAAGTTTTTTGTAAACTTTTCGTTATTTCAATCGCTTCCAGACGCATGGGGCATTGATCAAGTGTTTCCGGTATTGCCATTAAGTGGCTTAACTGAAGCACCAAAAAAACGTGCTGTATTACTTGATATAACCTGTGATTCAGACGGTGCACTTGAGCATTACGTAGATGGACAAGGCATTGAAAGCACACTACCTGTACCAGAGTTTAGCGCTGATAAACCTTATTTAATGGGCTTTTTCTTGGTGGGTGCTTATCAAGAAATTTTAGGTGACATGCATAACTTGTTTGGCGATACGCACAGCGCAATTGTTAATATGGATGAGCAAGGCGTTGCAAGTATTACCGAGATAAACCAAGGTGACACTGTTGCCGATATGATGCGCTATGTACATTTAGATGTTGAAAGTTTTCAGCAATCATACGAGCAGTTAGTAAGCACTAAAATTGAAAAACACGAACAGCAAAGCGTTTTAGACGAGTTGCAAAGCGGCCTTGATGGCTACACTTATTTAGAAGAGTTATAAGCAATGTCGACTTTGTTTGGTCACGCAGATCACTCATTGTACTCAAATGGGATGACGTTTTTACGTCGTCCTATGGTGCAAAATATTAATGCAATTGATGCAGACGTAGTCGTTTTAGGCTTACCGTTTGATTTAGCGACATCGGGTCGCCCTGGTGCACGTTTAGGTCCTGATGCGATTCGTCGTGCGTCGGTTCATTTAGCATGGGAAGACACTAAGTACCCGTGGACGTTCCCGTTGTTTGAGCGCTTAAAAGTGGCAGACGCAGGGGATTTTACTTACCCTGTTGGCGACCCTGAATATTTTACTGCGCAACTTGAAATGGCTGCTGAGCAAATACTTCGCCAAGGTAAAACGCTATTAGGTTTAGGGGGCGATCACTTTGTGACGCTTCCGCTGTTACGCGCTCACGCAAAAATACATGGCAAAATGGCGTTAGTGCACTTTGATGCGCACACAGATACCTATAGCAACGGCTCGCGATTTGATCACGGCACTATGTTTTATCATGCGCCAATGGAAGGGCTAATTGATGTTGAACACAGTATACAAATAGGTATTCGTACCGACTTTGATCAAAGCAAACATGAGTTTGCTGTGATTGATGCAATGCAAGCCAACGATTTACATGCAAATGATATTGCAGCGCAAATACTTGAACGAGTAGGTGACCTACCTGTTTACTTAACGTTTGATATTGATTGTTTAGACCCTGCGTTTGCGCCTGGTACAGGCACTCCTGTGTGCGGTGGTTTAACGTCAGATAAAGTACTTAAAGTACTGCGTGCGCTAAAAGGCATAAACATGGTAGGTATGGATGTGGTAGAAGTATCACCTTCGTACGACCAAAGTGAGCTTACCGCTATTGCCGCAGCAACCATTGCGAGCGAATTACTGCATTTGTGGACGCATAAAAATAAGTACTAATTTTACAAATTAAATACTACAAAAAAGGGTATGCGCAGGCATACCCTTTTTTAGTTAGAGGTATCGATTATTCAGCAGCTTAATTTCCTTTAACCAAATAACGCTTAGCCCAATAAGAGGCAGGTTAGTAGTAACAGGGTTAAATGCTTCAATAAGTAATTGTGGCTGCATTGCAACTACAGCGAGTAAAAGGCCAATTAATGCTAAAATATTTAAAATTACTAGGTGTTTATTTTTATAAAACACAAATAAACACAATCCAAATATAATTTCGCCAACACCCGCCGAACGTGTAATTAAGTCAGACACTTCTGCTGAAAAACCAGCACTGCCAGTCATTAATTTTTCAAGAGGTGCTATATGATAAAGCTTTGGAAAAAAGCCATGATATATCCAACTTAAACTCACTATGTAGCGAGCAAGTTGAATATAACCGCGATTATTTCCTAGCATTGTCAATACGCTCTTGTGCACTTGGGTGGCTAGATAAGTACTCTAAAAAGTCATTTACTTTTTCTAGGTGTTCGTTTTCGCTGGTATGGCTTTCTTGCAGCGCTTCTATTGCATCAGCAAAATCATTACTCGAATACCCAAGCGACTCTAATTGAATGAGTGCAAAGGTATCTGCCTCGCGTTCCATATCTCGTGAAAACCCTTGCTGAGCAAACGATGCACCCGTACCTAATGCAACCTCTGCAACCCCTTCTAAATCACCAAATACAACCGCTAGCACAATCGTACTTGCGGCAGATTGTGCTGTAATACGTACGCTATGCTGGTGGACTACATGGCCCATCTCGTGTAGCAATACCGCTTTTAGTGCATTGGGTTTATCGGCAAGTAAATTTGCTAAATCATCTGTGACCACGATACGACCATGGGGTAGTGCAAACGCGTTAGCACCAAAGCTGTCTGATTTATAAAACGATAATCTATAAATCGATTGATCAAGCGATAACGCATTAAGCATACTTGTAAAATGCGCTTGTACTTTAGCTTGTTGCTCTGCGGGCAGCTCGCTTGGGTCAAGCGCAATCTTTTTAATTAGTGTAAAGCTTTGCTCCCCCATTTGTTCCACAACATTTCGTGGCAAGGTATCAACACTGTAAACAGCAATGGCCGGTACCGCTTTATAAAGTACTAACCACATAAAAAGCGGTGTAAATATGACTGCAGCTAAAATTGCCCATTTACTTTTTTCAAGGCGCTCCATTATGTGATGGTTATTTTCTTTAAATGGCCATCTGTAACTTACATCTTGAGGAATAAAACGACTGCCATCTTCAAAGTTTAGTTCGTCGGCAAGTCCTGCCATCCCCGAACTTAATTTTAGACTTGAGATTGCGTGGCGAGCTATAACGTGTTCATCGTTGATAACTTCAATGTGTGTGTCGCTAATAGTTGCAACACACACTTGATAGTTACTCGATGCGATGGGGAAAAAATGTCCCTTTACATGCATAGTGAGCTCTTAAGTTAGAGAAAGGTCAATATCAAATACGTTTGCAGCTTCCTCAGCAAATGATGATTGCTGTTCTTGCGCGGTATCAATTAGGTTTAATGCACCAGGATAAATAGTGACGTTAGTTACATCAGCGAGCATTTTTGATGTACGTACTTTTGTCCATGGGTATGCAAGGCCTAAAGAAAATACAATAGCCAACATATTAGTTAATAGTAAAACAGCGAAAGGAATTGGTTTTAGCTCTGATTTAAATGTAGCAACGCCTTCAAAATAGCTGTTATCAAAAATGTGATTTCTAATAGCGGCGTGCCATACAGCAGAAACAATGGCAATCATTAGCACATAGGCAATCATCATAAAGATAGGAAGCATAACCATAGCTGCAGAGTTTTCTAAATTTTGTTGATTTTCAATATCTACTAAGTTGAGGCCAAATAATCCTAAAATCCCCATAAATACCACCATGGTGATAGAGCTCACTACAAAGCAAATAAGCGCTGTTAGGTAATAGGTTTCGCCTTTTAGATTTACAGTAAGCGGTTTGTCACCGTAACTAATATTGCTATGTATATAGCTATCAATACGTTTTATAACGTAAGGCATTAATAAATAAAGCGTAAATATGCTGGCAATAGGTAATAGTATAAAGTTAACAAAGGCTTCGCCATAGCTGCCTTTAAAAGCAAAGCGAACATTACGATGGCGGGTCATACGCAGATTAAAACGTAAACCTTGGTTAATAATCCATGGCATTAAAAAGATAAAACCAAGAGCAATAAACAGGCCTAAAATAGGCATAAAGCTAATAGAGAATGTATAAATAAAAAATACAATAACCGCTAAAATCCGACCTTTTAAAATTTGTATTGGCGTTGCTAGGTAGTCAAAACTATGACCATCTATGCGGGTGTGGCCGTAAAAATAGCGATGCGTACGTACTTTAGCCCACGCTGAGTATATGCCAAGCGTAATAACGCTAAGTAATATATTTACAATCCAAATTCCAAAAAACTCACCGCCTTTACCACTAAACTGCACTTTTCCGCTAAAAATTGGTTCAGCAGGCTCATTT
Organism: Pseudoalteromonas sp. MelDa3; assembly: GCF_002863625.1. NCBI lineage: Bacteria > Pseudomonadati > Pseudomonadota > Gammaproteobacteria > Alteromonadales > Pseudoalteromonadaceae > Pseudoalteromonas > Pseudoalteromonas sp. MelDa3. The sequence continues at coordinate 19,234 of NZ_PJBR01000039.1, forward strand.
ATTGGTGGGGTTGTTTCAGATGGGGTAGGGTGTATTGATTCCATTAAAATTATATCCATGTTGTTTTTTTGTTAATTTACCCATTTTTAGTGCAAAATTCAATGTTTATAATTATCTCACCCTTCTGTAAACAGCTATAAATAGGCGTTTTAAGTCTTGAGTTAAATACTCTAATACTTTTTTATAAATAAACCTCGCTGGTTTTATTTATTTGGCTGGTAACTGGGATCTTTAGCTTTTTAATATGCGATTTAGCTACTATACATAGTTAATGCTGCTTAAATGTAATGGCATTAATTATGTATTAAGCACACCTACGTACAATTAAGCTAATTGATTTATATGCCAAAATAATAGATTGTAAGAGTAGTAGGGATGTAAATTTATTTAGGTTTTACAGCTTTTATCACCGCTTTAAATAACATTAGGATATTTATTATGTTTCAAGCAGTCGTGCTAGGGGGATTAGAGTTTAGCCCGCTGATTGTTTATTTCCCAATTGCGTTTATTTTAACAGCGCTGACTCGTTTTGCTTTGCATCGACTAGATTGGCATGACCGTATTTGGAAAGTGGCTTGGTTTGAAGTGTCACTATTTGTTTGTTACTTGGCACTGGCCGTCTATTTACTAAGTGGAAGATAAATTGAATGATTAAATATCTGCGTATTACTTTTACTATCTTGGTTGTTATAGCTGCGGTTTTTGCTGGGCGTTGGGTATGGACTGACTACATGCATACTCCTTGGACGCGCGACGGTCGCATTCGAGCAGACATAGTTACAGTTGCTCCAGACGTGTCGGGTTGGGTGACTGCTTTAAACATTAAAGATGGTCAAAACGTACAAAAAGGCGAAGTACTTTTTAATGTCGATCAAAAGCGTTACCAAGCAGCGCTTGATAAAAGTAAAGCCAATACAGAAAATACGCTATATACATGGGAGCTTGCTAAACATAAATACGAAAGACGTGTTGAGCTAAACACTCAACAGGCAATAAGTGAAGAAACGCTAGAATCAACACGTATCAATACTAAAATTGCTGAGGCAAATTATAACCTAGCTAAAACAGAGCAAACAATTGCGCAATTAAATGTTGATAGAACTAAAATTGTTGCGCCTGCATCGGGACAAATAATTAATCTGAATTTACGCCAAGGTAACTATGTAGCTCAAGGCACACCTGTGTTTGCTATCGTGCAGTCAGATTCATTTTACGTAACGGGTTACTTTGAAGAGAGTAAAATACCGCTTATTTATCCTGATCAAGAAGCTAAAATAGCGCTTCTAAGCGGTGGTAAGCAATTAACAGGGCATGTAGTGAGTGTAGGTAAAGCAATTGCAAATACGAATACACAAAGTAACGGACAACTTTTACCGCAAGTGCAACAAACATTTAATTGGGTACGTTTATCGCAACGTATTCCTGTTGATATTAAGTTAGATTCATTGCCCGAAGATACACAGTTAAGCGCAGGAATGACCGCCACAATACATCTCGCTACACGTTAAGGGGAAGACAGTGGGCGTTGTATTACAAAATTTGTTTTTTCCTAAAAAACAGGCAATTATTTTTGCGACTAAGGGCGTTATAGCCATGGTAATGGCGCTTACTATTGCTATGTGGCTTAATCTTGAAAGACCTTATTGGGCGTTAGTCTCGGCTATATTTTTGCAATTACGCCCGCAAAGCGGATTGGTTATTGAAAAAGCAATTTGCCAAATAATAGGCACCATAGTGGGTGGTTTATTTGGCATATTGCTTTTAACTCAGTTAATTCTCTACCCTTATTTAGCGCTCGGTGCACTTGCATTATGGTTGGGGGTAAACTCTGCGTTATCGGCAATGGTACGCCAAGCAAACTTTGTTTATGCGTTTGCTATGGCAGGTGTAACAGCCGCTATTATTCTACTTTTAGTCATGGTTACTCCGGCAATGGTAAGCAGTCAAAGCATATTTGATATTGCACAAGCGCGCGTGAGTGAAATAGTAATAGGCTCAATATGTGCAGGCCTTGTGAGCCATTTATTTTGGCCTGTAAAAGTTAAACACTTACTGCAAGTACAAGCGCGGTCGGTTATAAACCAAACGTTAGATTATTTAGTAACTGAGCTTGATTCTAAAGGCTCGCACGAAAATCGTCATCAGCAAATAGATGGCATTATGGCAACATTAGGATCAATAAACGAAGACTCTAGCGCAGTAAGGTACGAAGGGCCAAAAGGTCCAGGGCGCTCACGTGCTGCAAATCAATTGTCGCAAAAAGTACTTTCTTTACTGGCTTCAATTCAAATAATTGGTCGCCTGCAACGAAACCACGCAGACCTTATTACTCCCACATTAGACAAATTAATAAGTAAACTTAAACACGTATTCGCGCAAATTAAAGAATCTGACGATTTTGATTACTGCGCCGAACAAGTTAAAACACTGCGTAAAGAGCTAACCGACTATAGAGCAAATACGGTGTGTGATTCGCCATTTGAATCTCACATGCTCAATGTGAGCTTAGAAGTGGCAGCCGACTTAACAATTTTACTACGGGCATACAGAGCTTTAGAACAACGCGATAAAACATTATTAAATGCACCCAGTATGCTTACATATCGCGACCCATTAGCTGGCATTATTGTTGGATTTAGAACTGCTTTGGTGTTTTCTATCGGCGCATTTATTTGGATTAATACAGGTTCTTCAGCTGCATTATTAATTATGATATTACCGGTCATATTTTCGATAATGCTGGCGCGAATACCCTTGGCTATTTTACAGGTTGTAATTAAACGTTTATTGGCAGGTATAATTGTTGCTACTTTTGTAACTATTTTTTATGCGTTAAATTTACTGTCGCAGAGTGGTGGGCAATTAGAAATATTGTTGCTTGTATTAGCTGGTCCGTATTTTTTGGGTTTGCTGTTACTCGCTAATCAACAAACGCTGCCATACGGCTTAGGGTTTTGTATTCCATTTACTATTTTGGTTAGACCCAGCACGGATATGAGCCTAGCTTTTTCAATTGATTATACACTCAGCTCTGCAATCGCGATTTTTGCTGGCGTGAGTATTTTATTTTGGATTTTTCAGTTATTTACAGGACCAAGTGTTCAGTTACTTGTTCATCGTGTTTTTAAGGCTACCTATAAAGATTTACTCGAAATAAATACACATCAAACTCCGAGTATTTGGTACAACCGCCGCATGGCAGATAGGTTAATACGCTTAACTAATTACGATCAGGGCTCACACTCACGCGCCATTACTGACCTTGCCCTAACCGGCTTAAACTTAGGACATGCCTCAGTGCGATTAAACTCAATTTGCGAAAATCTTGCTGGTGACACAAAGCTAAAATATTTAAATGAATGGCAACGCACGTTGGCTGATGCATTTATGCTGGCTACCAAAGGTAAGTTTGATGAAAACTTTAAGCAAGCGTCTGATAATCTTTATAATGAATTAGCCGCATCTGTTGGTGATTCAAACCAATTAGAGGCAATAAAAGGGATGTTTATTCGCATTAATCTGACTTTTGAAAGAAGTGCCAGCAAGATAAATTAACCCCATTCGCTGCTTTTCGAGTTCAGATGTTATAACGAAATCTGTTATACTTAATGGACAATTTTATGGGGCTGTTATGATTTCAAAAAACCAACTCAAACTTATTCGCCAACTTGGCCAAAAAAAGTACCGAAAGCAATATAATCAATACCTTGTACAGGGTGAAAAAAACGTACTTGAGTTATTAAACAGCCCATTAAATGTGGTTAATATTTTTGCTACAAACGAATTTATAAATGCATACCAAAGTGAGTATCAGCACGCTAATTTTATTGAAGCGGATGAAGAAACCCTCACTAAAGCGAGCACATTAGTTAGCAATAATGCAGCCATTGCTATTGTTGATATGCCAAAGGCGGCTTTACCACAAGCAAATGGCTTAATACTCGCGCTTGATGGCGTATCAGACCCTGGTAATTTAGGCACTATAATTAGAGTAGCCGATTGGTACGGTATTAAACATATAGTAACTAGCACCGACAGCGCAGACGCTTACAACCCTAAAACAATTAGCGCCACAATGGGCTCGTTTGTAAGGGTATCGGTAAGCCAAGTAGATTTACCTGATTACTTACAGTCTTTAAATTTACCTGTTTACGGTGCTTTTTTAGATGGACAAAGTGTACATAAAACCCAATTTACGGGCTCAGGCGTTTTGCTAATGGGCAGTGAGTCGCATGGTATACGCGAGACATGTGCAAAGTTAGTGACCAATAAAATAACCATTCCCGCTTTTGGTGGTGCAGAGTCACTTAATGTTGCAATGGCGACCGGTATTATTTTAGATAACTTTAAACGACAAGCTTAATCTATTAGTAAATTATGGGTTAAATTGTTTATGACAAATAACAATAATAAATTGGTAATAACAATAAGATGCGCTTAAGCACTATTAAATTAGCGGGCTTTAAATCGTTTGTAGAGCCCACTAAAATTCCATTTCCTGATCAAATGACGTGTGTTGTAGGCCCTAATGGCTGTGGCAAATCTAACGTTATTGATGCAGTACGATGGGTGCTAGGTGAAAGCTCTGCTAAAAACCTGCGTGGCGATGCCATGACCGACGTTATTTTTAATGGCTCAACTAATCGTAAAGCCATATCACAAGCTTCTGTAGAGCTTGTTTTTGATAACGATAAAGGTAGTCCTTCAAACACATTTGCCGACAGAAACCAAATTGCCATTAAACGCTTAGTAACGCGCGACGGGCTATCGCTGTACTTTTTAAATGGCAGTAAATGCCGTAAGCGTGATATTACCGATATATTTTTAGGTACAGGTCTTGGTCCGCGTAGTTACGCAATTATTGAGCAAGGGATGATCTCGCGCTTAATAGAAAGTAAACCACAAGAATTACGCGTATTTTTAGAAGAAGCTGCTGGTGTTTCTAAATACAAAGAGCGCCGCCGCGAAACACAAACACGCATTAAAAGCACCCGCGAAAACCTTGAGCGTTTGTTAGATGTGCGTAAAGAGCTGCAAAGCCAGTTAGATAAATTGGCTGTGCAGTCGGTTGATGCAAAAAAATACCGCGAGTTAAAAGCGCAAGAGCGAACGTTAAAAGGGCAAATTGCGGTTTTAAAATGGCAAAAGTTACATCAGCAACAACTTGAAAAAAGTACTCTAATTAAAAAACTGAACGATCAAATTTCGTTTTTTAAAACTGCTAACTCAGGGCATGACGATGTACTTGCAAGCTTAGAAGGGCAAGTACAAGCTCAGCAAGATAAACTAAGCGATGCACAACATCAGCAACATGTAATACACACCGAGCTTACCCGCGCTGAGCAACAGCAAATAAATGTAAAGCAACAAACTCAAACGCTTAAACAAAATTTAATTAAATTACAGCAACGCCAAACCCATAGCACTGAAGTTAAAACGCAGCAGCAAATTGTGTGCGAGCAACTAAATGAAACCCTGCAAGAGGCAAGTGAAAACGCGTTAATGTGCGAAGAGCAAGTAAGGAAGTTAACGCATGAGCTTGAGGAATTATTAGCACTGAAGCAGCGCCACAATACACACTGGCAAACTTTGTGTGAGCAACAGCAGCAACTTAATAATAATGCGCAACTGCATAGCAGTCACATTAAACAAACTCAGCAGCAAATAAGCCACGTTAACGAGCAAATTGATCAGTTAAATGCGCAGCTTACTGACTTACAAAGTAGCGATGTAGAACAACAATTAACGCAGCAAACACAGCAAACACAAACATTAACCCAAGAACTTGCCGCTAAACAAACAGCGCACACGCAGTGCAGTGCTAAGCTTGAAGTGCAAAATGAGCGTGTTAATAACTCACAAAAGCAATATTCGACGCTTACTCAAACAATAAATGAGTTAAAAGCCAGTATAACGGGGCTTAAAAGTACATTAGGGCTTGATGAAGAAAGTGAAAGTACTAATGGTTTGTTTAATCAGCTAAGTGTTAAAGAAGGCTTTGAGCCCTTAATAGAGCAAGCACTTAAATCGCTAGAGCACTTAAATGTAAGTGAGCAGCAAGCTGATAATAGTGTGTGGCCAATTAGTGGTAAGCACATTGCTGAAAATAGCTTAGCGGCATTCATAACAAGCGGCGTGTACCCAGATCATTTAACGCGCATTGCTTATAGCGAGAGCGGTGATCTAACGCTCTTAAAAGATGCTTATTATACAGCCGTTATGGATAAAAACGGTGCTTTATATGGTCGTAACTGGCATGTAAGTGCCGATCGAAATGCCGAAAACTCATTGCTTTTAAAACATAAGCAGTTGCAGGATAAAGCTCAGCAGTTAACCAATGCCGAGGATGAGCTAAAACAAGTAACACGCACTCGTGATGAGGATACAGCTGATCAAATAAAGTTAATTAACGAGCAAAGCGAGCTAAAAGAAGCCATACATGAGCTTGCGCAAAATATAGCAGTAGCCGGTACACGCAGCGATATGCTTAAACAGCAAGTAGCGCACTTTAAGCTGCAACTAGAAAAGCTACAGCAACAAAAACAGCAATTAACCACCCAGCTTTTGCAATTAAATACCGTGCTTGATGAGCAAACAGAGCAATTTGAAGTGTTAAATGAGCAGCAACTCAACTTAACGGATGAGTTAGACGCTGCAAATAGCCTGCGCTCACAAAGTGATAAAAGTTATAGCGAAGCATTAAGCATGCTTGAGCAATATAAAACGCAAGCGCATAAGGCAACGCTCTCAGAGCAAAAGGCACGCAGTGAATGGCAGTTAAGCCAAACCAAATTGAGCCATGCAGAGCAAGAGCACGTTAGTGCATCTGAAGGTGCACAAGAATTACTCAATGAAATAGAAGAACTGCTTATACCAGAGCAAGAGCTTAGCGATAAAATAACGCAGTTTTTAGTACAGCATCAAAAAGGTGAGCAGGCCCTGGTAATGCTACAAAAAGAATTAGCTCACGCTAAAGAAAGTTTAAATAGCAAGCAAGCAAGTCTTAAAAACTCACAAGGTGAGCTGGTGGGCTTGCAAGAGCAGCATCAAAAGCTAACAATTGAAGAGCAAAGCTTACTAATAAAAGCGCAAGTTGCGCTCGAACCATTAGAAGAGCTAAAGCAAAGCTTAAAAGCAATACTTGATGAATTACCTGATTCATTGAATTTAAGTGCAGCGCAAAATCAGTTAACCGGATTTACTAATCAGTTAGATAAATTAGGTGCAGTAAACTTAGCGGCAATAGAAGAGTTTGATTTAGCTAAAGCTCGTAGTGATTATCTTGATAATCAATTAGATGATTTAACAAAAGCGTTAAGTACCCTTGAAGGTGCAATTCGTAAAATTGATAGTGAGACCAAAACACGCTTTAAAGCGACGTTCGATCAAGTTAACGAAGACTTTGCAGAGCTATTTCCTAAAGTTTTTGGTGGTGGTAGTGCGTATTTAGAATTAACCAGTGACGATTTACTCGAAAGTGGTGTTAGTATAATGGCAAGACCACCGGGTAAGAAAAATTCAACAATTCATTTGTTAAGTGGTGGAGAAAAAGCGCTGACCGCATTATCATTAGTGTTTTCTATATTCAGGCTCAATCCAGCTCCTTTCTGTATGCTGGACGAAGTAGATGCACCATTGGATGATGCCAACGTTGTGCGTTTTTGCCGTTTGGTTGAAGAAATGTCACAATCAGTGCAGTTTATTTATATTAGTCATAATAAAATTGCGATGGAAATGGCTGGTAGATTAACCGGTGTTACTATGGCAGAACCTGGCGTATCGCGTATGGTTGCTGTAGATATAGAGCAGGCTGTGCAACTTGCACATGCATAAATTTTTATAACAAGTGTATTATTTTTAATTAATATACAGGTTTTAGGCATATCAAATAATAAAAGGTGAGGGGATGGCCGAACAATTAAGATGGGTTTTAATCATTATCAGTGTAGTTGTCATTGGTGGTTTATTAATACATGGATTGTGGTCTGTGAGAAAAAAAGACCGCCCAGAAGTATCTGATAACGAGCGGGTTGAACCATTACAAGAAAGCGCATCAGCTTCATCTAAACCGTTTCGAACTGAGGCTGAGCCAAAAGAGCCAATGCAAAACGAACGTGATGAGCCACAGTTTGGCGAGCTTAACTTTGATGCAAATGAGCCGCAAATAGATACAAGCGTGCCAGAAGTGCCGATTGAAGATGACCTAGAAATAGTTGATGACCTAGAAGCAAAAGAGCAAAGCGCTGAAGAAGCACCTGCCCAAATGTCTGACTTTGTTATTGTACATATTCAAATGCCAGAAGAGCTTAGTATGCAGGGCAGTAAATTATTGCCAGCAGTTAACACTTTAGGTTTTAAATATTCTGAGGAAGGCTTTTTTAATCGCCATTTAGATCCGGCTGGTCAAGGCCCTGTTTTATTTAGATTAGTAAATATGTACAACCCAGGTACGTTTGATATTGATAATATGGAACAGTTTAGTACCGCAGGGGTAAGCTTATTTATGACGTTACCGTGCGACGGCGATGGTCTAGCTGCATTTAATATGTTGCACAGCGCAGCTAAAAAGTTAGCGGATGAATTTGGTGCGCAAATTTTAGATGCTGAGCGAAATGAAATAACAGTAGATCGCGTAAGACAATATGTTGAGCAGGTTCGTTCTTTTTCAGCGTAAATAACGCATATATTATATTTTTATAAGCCACTGGACGGTGAATCGTCAAAGTGGCTTTTTTTATGTTTATTGAGGTTTAAATGTCTAGCAGCATTAGTGAGCAAGTTAATCATCTTCGTACTACATTAGAGCAACACAACTATAATTATTATGTGCTCGACACCCCCAGTATTCCTGATTCTGAATACGATAGGTTATTACGCGAACTAAGCGCACTTGAAACCGAGCATCCTGAATTTTTAACCGCCGACTCACCTACACAAAAAGTAGGCGGTGCAGCACTTAGTAAATTTGAACAAGTAGCGCACCAAGTACCCATGCTCTCACTTGATAACGCCTTTAGTGAAGAAGAATTCACTGCGTTTAATCGCCGTATAAAAGAGCGTTTAATGAGTACTGATGAGCTTACTTTTTGTTGTGAGCCAAAACTTGATGGTTTAGCTGTATCAATTATTTATCGTGATGGTGTGCTTGTACAAGCAGCGACTCGAGGTGATGGTTTTACCGGTGAAAACATTACTCAAAATGTAAAAACAATTCGTAATGTACCGCTTAAGTTACGTGGCGATTATCCGAAAGAGCTTGAAGTGCGCGGCGAAGTATTTATGGATAGCGCAGGTTTTGACAAACTAAATACTGAAGCAGAAAAGCGTGGCGATAAAGTATTTGTTAACCCACGTAATGCAGCAGCCGGTAGCTTACGACAACTCGACTCTAAAATTACCGCTAAGCGCCCACTCATGTTTTACGCATATAGCACTGGGCTTGTTGCCGATGGCAATATTCCCCAGGATCATTATCAGCAATTAGAAAAGTTGACTGATTGGGGTTTACCTCTGTGCCCAGAAACAAAATTAGTTGAAGGTCCAAAAGCCGCGCTTGAGTACTACAGCGATATTTTAACGCGCCGTAGCTCACTTAAATACGAAATTGATGGCGTAGTAATTAAAATAAATGAAAAAGCCTTACAAGAGCGCTTAGGCTTTGTAGCTCGCGCACCTCGTTGGGCTATTGCGTATAAATTTCCGGCACAAGAGGAAATAACCCAACTACTTGATGTTGATTTTCAAGTCGGTCGTACTGGCGCCATTACACCTGTTGCACGTTTGAAGCCTGTTTTTGTGGGTGGCGTTACCGTATCAAATGCAACACTGCATAACAGTGATGAAGTTGCACGTTTAGGTGTAAAAGTGGGGGATACGGTTATTATTCGCCGTGCAGGTGATGTAATCCCACAAATAACACAAGTTGTACTTGAACGCAGACCTGATGATGCCAGAGATATTGAATTCCCGACGACTTGCCCAATCTGTGATTCTCATGTTGAAAAGGTTGAAGGCGAAGCTGTAGCCCGTTGTACGGGTGGACTTGTATGTCCTGCACAGCGTAAGCAAGCTATTAAGCACTTTGCTTCGCGCAAAGCGCTGGATATAGATGGTCTTGGCGATAAGATTGTTGATCAGTTAGTCGATAGAGAACTTATAAAAACGCCTGCTGATTTGTTTATTTTAAAACAGGGGCATTTTGAGTCACTTGAACGTATGGGACCTAAGTCAGCTAAAAACTTAGTAACAGCACTTGAAGAGGCTAAAGGCACTACGCTTGCTAAGTTTTTATATTCATTAGGTATTCGAGAAGCCGGGGAGGCGACAGCACAAAATTTAGCTAATCACTTTCTAACCCTTGAAAATGTAATAAATGCCAGCATTGATAGTTTAACGCAAGTAAGTGATGTAGGCGAAATAGTAGCTGCTCATGTTCGTGGCTTTTTTGATGAAGAACATAATTTAGCAGTTGTTAATGCGCTGATAGATCAAGGTGTAAACTGGCCAGCGTTGAGCGCACCTTCTGAGGAAGAACAGCCGCTCGCTGGGCTTACATATGTACTTACAGGTACACTTAATACACTTAATCGCAATGATGCAAAAGCACGATTACAACAACTTGGTGCCAAGGTGTCTGGTAGCGTATCGGCTAAAACAGATGCGTTAGTGGCGGGTGAAAAAGCAGGTTCAAAAATAACAAAGGCACAAGACCTAGGCATAGACATACTAACTGAAGATGAATTAATTGAGTTGCTTATAAAGCATAACGGTTAGGAAAATGACAATGAGCCGATATGGGCCAGAATACTGGGATAAGTACGGAAGTTACCGTACGCCTATTGCATTTCATTTAAGTGTGCTTGTGCTATTACGCAGTTATTTTATTTGGGTTATTGCGGCTTTAAGCCGCAGGCCTGAACTAGATTTAATGTCATTATTTTTTAAAAATAAAAATGATTTTTTTATCGCAATAACGATTGGAAGTATTGCAATAATACCGACTATTTTATTTTGTTTACGCAGACCACGAGATTCACACAGTGCAAGCAACAGGTTAGCAAGAATATGGCGACATATGCGCTGGCCTCTTATTTTATGTGCAGTTGTTGATTTAACATGGTTAAGTGTTCAAGCAGCGCATAGCCATTATCGATTTTCATCATTTTTAGCAGTACAAATGATGATTGTTTTATGGGTATTATGGTATTTGGTGAAAAGCCGCTATTTAACTGTTTTCTTTAATGATTGGCCTGAGCCGACAGAAAAGGCATCAGAAGAAAAAAAGCGACTTAAAAGGGATTAGTTGTGGACGCCGTAAATAGAAAAATAGCGATAGCTATATCGATAATAGGCTTTGTGCTTATTATTTTAATGATTAGCACTGAGCTTTTAGAGTTTATGTGGTTTAAAGCGTTATTTGGGTTATGGGTATTTGTTTTTTGCTCAAGCGTTTATCGGTTAACGCCTTTATTTAAATCAAGAAACAGGTTAGAGGATTTTATTCAGCGAGACGCCCAACACTTATTACTTTTTAGTTTGATGGGATTTTTTGATAAAAAGCACGGTCCAGATTGGTTAGTTATTGAGAGTATTGAACGTATAACGACAAAGGATGATGGGCTAATAATTTACAGTAATAACGAGCGCCAAATGAGTGTTAGTTTACCTGTAAAAAAAGCAGAGCTAGATAGTTTTATTAAACGAATACTTACCGACTCAGAAAAACAAAATATTACCTTTAGCTAAGAAAATTACCTTTAAGATTGAACGAGTTTTAGTCTTAAACGGTCAACACTCCTTAGCTGATCTTTAGTGTATTAAATAACGTAATAATTAGCCGTACTTTTTATGACTTTATAAAGTATAGCTAATCAACTATTCAATGAGGCTATTATGTTGAAGTGGAATGATGTTATTAACTTTGCCACCAATGGCAACCCTACCCCAAGTAAAAAAGTAGTCAAAACTGACGAGCAGTGGCGGATGCAACTATCAGAAGATGAATATTACGTAACACGTAAAAAGGGAACAGAGCGCCCAGGTAGTTCGGGTAGTTGTACATTACTCGAACCTGGCAAGTATGTGTGTATTTGCTGTGATAATCTATTGTTTGATGCTGATGAGAAGTTTGATAGTGGTACTGGTTGGCCGTCATTTACGCAACCTGCGACAATTGAAGCGATTGGCTATGTAAGCGATACAAGTCATGGTATGGAGCGCATAGAGGTGGTTTGTAACGTGTGCGATTCGCACTTAGGCCATATTTTTCCAGATGGTCCATTACCAACGGGTTTACGTTATTGCGTTAATGCCGCATCAATGAAAAAGCTCTAATGTTTTATTTACTAGCGCTTTGAATATCTAAATTCATTTCTTTTGCTATGTGCAAAATCTTATCTAAACGCTGCGTCTGATCTGCTTGTAATTTAGTTTTATCAAGAAGGGCGTAGCACCTTCTAGCAAGATCCATATTAAATGAGCTGCCAGATTGCTTAGTTGAATCAAATAGGCACTGTAATAAATTAAGTGCGATACTTTGATTACGAGGCATGACTCTAAACGCCTGTGTAAAAGCTTCCAACGCAGTATTTAATTGGCCTTTATTAAATTGACTAACGGCATGGTTATTAAGCTCTTTTGGACCCATTTTAATATCGCGTCGCTCACTTTGTTGCTGCTGAATATAACGCAAGTAAGTTGTATCGCTAACTGCGGGATGTCTTTCACAGTGGCTAATTATTTGTGTGAATAAGGTTTGCGCCTTTTGATGAAACCCCAGTTCATGAAATGCTTTTGCTTTATCAAGTGCGCCATCAACCGATCGGATATGAGTATCGTCATCATCAAGTTGTTCAATTAGCTTTTTCGCTTTTTGATGCTCGTCTTTTAAGTAATGGAGTCGTGCATTAAGTACATCAATTTGAGCTTGATTTGTATTATTAGGAAACTGTTTTTTTAAATCATTAATGTACTGATTGGTTTGCCTAGAAATTCGTTGAATTTGATCGGTTTGATCAGTCGTTAGCGCAAAGTCGATACCTGCACGTGCTGCATTCAAATATACATCGGGGTGGTCGTGTATTGAGTGTTTTGCAAAGGTGGCTATATCTTTTTGAGTTAAATAGCTTTTTTCGTAGTCGTGATTAATTAGCGACACATTACTTAGCGATTTTTGGCGTGTGATATTTCGCGGTGCAATTTCTGCAGCTTGGCTTAAAAAGCTTTGTGCTAGCTCAAATTGATTTAGCTTTATTTCTAATCTGCCCAACAAATCAAGGGCTACTAAACGAGTTTCTTGGCGCTCTAACATTGTTTTGAGCATTCGCTGCGCCAAAATATGTTCGTTATTCGCTATAAGTGCTTCTACTAAGCCTACTTTTGCCCAAGCAAATTTTTGAATGTCGAGAACAGACTTAAAAAAGTCTTTCGCATCTTGAGCGCGCTTTAAGCGAAGTAAGGCATCACCTTTTAAGCGAAGTAGGATAGGGCTGTAATTATTATTTTTTTTATCCAGAGCGGTATCAATAAACTTAATAGCTTTTGAATCGTTACCATCATCAATTAATGAATACACTGTTTGTAAGTCGTGTTTACGCTTTAGGATTCGTTCAATGCGTATTTTAAGCTCTTGTACTGTAAAAGGTTTAACTAAAAAGTCATCAGGTTGCAGCTCAAGAACACTATGAACGAGTGAGCCACTTGTTTCTGCTGAGATAAAAATAAAGCCAGTCGAGCTTTTTATGAGTTGCTTTACACGTAACTCTTCATAAAGCTGGTAGCCATCTTGGTGTTTATTTAAGTTGAATGAGCAAACGATTAGATCAAATTCTTCACTTAAACACTGCTCTTTTGCAGAATTTGCATGATCAGCAAAGCGCAACTGCCGAAAGCCAAGCCTTTCTAACGATTGTTTCATATAGCTTTGAGCAAGTGGTTGCTCTTCTACTATAAGTATTTTGGCTTTTGAATAGATCTTAGTTGGCATTGGCTTAAGCGTAATTGTATTTAACACAGACTATAATCAACAGTTTAACTCCTTACAAGGGAATTTAAATGATAGCTGTATTTATTAGGTACTTAACTTTGCCTAATACGTTTATCTAACTACGAAGGTACTGAGCCGAATAACATAATTAAAAACTAAATAAGTAAAATTGATAACGCTATATTTGATGAGTGCTTTGATATGGAAATTTAGATTTTAATAAAAATATGAAATGTATTTAAGGTAAAAAGAGGAGTTAAACGTATTTAATATGGGAAAAGAGTTATTACTAGAGAAGTTGTCATTTAAAGAGTTGTCTGATGGTATTTATATGTGGTGGGTGATTACTTGGCTTGATACTAGTGACCCTCGCCATTATTTGTAAAGGGTGGCGATGCTCTTTTTCTTACGGCTAAGTTAATTACATACGATTTATATATTGAGTTTTTATAAAGTTCTTAAATGTATTTAATATGCGAAGAAAGAGTTATTACTAGAGAGGTTGTCTGA
>NZ_PJBR01000010.1:0-94682 GCF_002863625.1 Pseudoalteromonas sp. MelDa3
GATAATAATTGGCATATTAATCGTATAGCTTTATATATAATCGCTAATTGGAATTACTATGTTTACTCTAAGCTTATTTTTACTCTCTCCTATTGCCGCTATTTGCACAGCAGCTTTATTACTGCTGTGCGAAAGATACATAAAAGCAATTTAGGGGAAATTAAATGATTAAAGATACCAGCGCACAAGACGTACAAGTAAAGGCACCTATAAGCTATAAAAAATACGCGATAATCACTGCGATTGTTTTCATTGTGGTCTCTGCAATTGCTTATATTTTTTTAACGAGCCATAGCGCTAAAAGCTCTATTAGCCGCTCAAAAGTACAGATTGCAAAAGTACATGTTAAAGCGCTCATTCGAGACATTGCCGCCAGTGGTAAAATTGTTGCTGCTAATGCTCCTAAAATCTACAGTCCAGAACGTGGATTTATAGATTTAAAAGTAAAGGCCGGCGATACAGTAAAGCAAGGCGACACACTTGCCCTGCTGCAAAGCCCTGAGTTAACTAATGAATTGAAGCAACAGGAGTCTGTACTTAAAAGACTTGAAGGCGAACAGCAAAGGCAACATTTGCAAGCAAGACGCCAAACACTCACCTTAAATAAAACACTCGATATGGCACAAGTCGAGCTTAACGCCGCTGAGCGCGAAAATCGTCGCGCACAGTTATCAATACAAAAGCACTTAATTAGCCAAATTGATCTAGAAAAAGCAGTTGATGATTTATCCCGAGCTAAGCTCTCCTATAAGCATGCGCAGCAAGAGGTATTGCTTGCCAAAGACACGCTCGCTTTTGAACTACAAGCTGCTAAAAGTGATGTAACCCGCCAACAACTTATTGTTGATGACTTAATCCGAAAAGTAAGCAACCTATCTATTAAAGCTACCGTTACAGGGATCGTGGGTAACCTATTAGTGCAACAAAAAGCCGCAGTGACGCAAAGCCAACCTCTTATGACTCTCGTCGACTTAAGTAATTTTGAAGCCGAACTCCAGGTTCCTGAAAGTTACGCAAACGAATTAGGGCTCGGTATGGAAGTAGAGCTTAAGTTAGGCAATGAAACAGTGATGGGGAATTTATCCGCCATATCACCAGAAGTTAATAATCGTGAAGTAACAGCACGCGTCCGGTTTAAAGGTGTTACTAACAACATTCGTCAGAACCAACGCTTAACTGCACGTATTTTACTCGACAACCGAGAAGGTGTAATGCAAGTAAAGCGTGGTGCATTTATGCAGCAAGGCGGAATTATAGCTTATAAGGTAGAAGGCAATATTGCAAAGCGTATACCTATTACAATAGGCGCCACCAGCATTAATGCGGTTGAGCTTTTAAGCGGACTAAAAGAAAACGATGAAATTATTATTTCAAGCTACAGCGACTTTAAGCAAGCCAACACGATTTTATTAAATTAAACAGACGTTCTCAACCAACGCTGAAAATAATTAGGAACAACCATGTTACAAATGAACAATGTAAGTAAAGTATACCAAACAGAAATGGTACAAACCCATGCGCTTCGAGATTTTAATCTGCAAGTAAACGAAGGCGAATTTATTGCTGTTACTGGTCCTAGCGGCTCAGGAAAAACAACCTTTTTAAATATTGCAGGTATGCTCGAGCCTTTTAACGAAGGTGAATACCTGTTGGATGGCGTTAATGTTGGCAGCCTAAACGATAACCAACGTGCTGATTTACGTAATCAAAAAATTGGCTTTATATTCCAAGGCTTTAATTTGATCCCCGATTTAAATTTATATGAAAACATAGAAGTTCCTCTTCGCTACAGAGGGATTAAAGCAAATGAGCGAAAACGTCGAATTGAGCAATGCCTTGAACAAGTTGGTTTAGCATCTCGCGCTAAACACTTACCTCAACAACTCTCTGGTGGCCAGCAACAACGTGTGGCAATAGCCCGTGCGCTTGCTGGTAAACCTCGTTTTTTACTTGCCGATGAGCCAACAGGTAACCTTGACAGCCTAATGGCTCGCCAAGTTATGGAGTTACTTGAACAAATCAATCGCGACGGTGCCACTATTGTAATGGTAACGCATGATAGCGAATTAGCCCGCCGTGCTCCGCGTAATATTCAAGTAGTTGATGGACAACTTGCCGACTTTACGCTTTATCAGGGCGCGCAAACTATAAAAACAGCATCGGGGGTTTAACTAATGTTTATTCATTATTTAGATTTAAGTTGGCGCAGCTTCAAGCGCACCCCACTGGTTAGCTTTTTAATGGTACTTGCCATTGCGATAGGTATAGGCATAACAATGACCAGCCTTAGTGTTTATCACATGATGTCGGCCGATCCTATCCCAGAAAAAAGCAGCCAACTTTACAGTGTGCAATTACAAACAATGGACGATGGTAGTACGTGGTGGACAGAAGATAACATGCCACTGCAACTGACCTATCAAGATGCTGAGAACTTATTAAACGCACCCACGTCAGAGAAAAAAGTGGCTATGATGCGTACCGGCTTTTCAGTTTATCTGGACTCCGACAAAATAAAACCTTTTATAGGTAATGCTCGCATGACAACGCCTGACTTTTTTAGCATGTTTAATTTGTCATTTTTATACGGAGGAGCTTGGAGCAAAGAGCAAGAAAACTCAGCCGCACCTGTGGTTGTTATTACCCAAGAGATAAACGAGAAACTATTTGCAGGAAAAAACTCTGTCGGCAAGCTGATTTACTTAGATGATGCAAGCTATCAAGTAGTTGGTGTTATTAACCATTGGCCTCTCAATATTAAATATTATGATTTAAATAACGGTGCATTTAATCAAGTAGAAGAGTTATTTATGCCCTTTAGCTTAATAAAGGCAAAAGAGCTCGTAAGTTGGGGCAATAGCAATGGATGGAAACACGAAAACACACCAACCTTTGCAGATAAACTGCAATCTGAGCAAGTATGGATCCAGTTTTGGGCAGAGCTAAATACGCTTGAACAAGAACAAGCCTATCAAAATTACTTATTAGCCTACATGCAAGAACAACAAAAACGTGGTCGATTTAATCGTAAAGAACTTGAGTATAAACTTCGCGATGTAAACCAATGGATGCAATACAACAACGTCGTCACCGAAGACAATAAAATTTTAGTGGGCCTGAGCTTTATGTTCTTAGGTGTCTGCTTAGCCAATATTTTAGGTTTACTTTTAGCTAAGTTTTTACGCAGAGCGCCAGAAGTAGGTGTAAGGCGCGCATTAGGTGCTAGTAAAAGGCAAATATTTTTACAGCACTTAGTTGAGGTCGCCATGCTTGGCTTTATAGGTGGCATGCTAGGAATTGTACTAGCACAACTTGGCTTAATGGGCGTAGGGCAAAGCTACGACTACTATGAAAACTTAGCGACAATGGATTTGACCATGCTATTGAGCGCCCCATTGATTGCAATTACAACCTGCATTTTGGCTGGTTTGTACCCAGCTTGGCTAGTGTGTAAAACCAACCCTGCTATTTATCTTAAGAGCCAATAAGGGATTTAACAATGTTAGAAATAAAACCTATATTTAACGCCTTATGCCGCTCAAAGGTGGGCGCTGTATTACTGCTAATTCAAATTGCAATCACAACGGCAATAGTCAGTAATGCTGCATTTATCATTCAAGACAGAATTAGCTATTTAAACCAAGAAACGGGCTACCCTGAACAAGATATATTTAAGTTTAATGTAATGACCTTTGGTACTGATATTAACTTAAGTCAGCAGTTTGAGCTTGATGAAAGCATGCTTAGAAAAATGCCAGGCGTGGTCGATGCCGCATTAAGCAGTAGTATTCCACTATCAGGGAGTGGCAGCGCTTCGAGCTTTAATTTAAAACCTGCTCCACAAGAAGGCCTAAGTGTCAGGACCGCTTATTTTTTTATAGATGACCACGCAATTAATACCTACGGCGTTAACTTAATTGCAGGGCGAAACTTTACCGAAGATGAAGTGCTCGTTACAAACGAAATTACACAAAAGCGCACCAACGTCACTATAGTCACTAAAGCCTTACTTGATGAGCTCTACCCTGATGGAGATGGTTTAGGGAAAATAGTTTATTTTGGCGACCTACCACTTAAAATTATTGGCGTGATCGGGAAAATGAAAGGCCCGTGGCTCAAAGACAGTAAACCCGATAATCTTGCGTTTATTCCTTATATTAAAGCAGCAAGTTATGCACAAGTTGCCGTTCGTACAGAGCCTGGTCAGCGAGCAGCTGTAATGAAAGAAATAGAAAATACTATGCTCGAAAATTACAGCAAACGCGTTATTAATAACATTAAAGGACTTGATGAATTAAAAAATGAGTATACCGCTCAAGATCGCCTCATGATGCGCATGCTCATAGTATTAATCACTATTTTAGTGCTTATAACCGCTCTCGGTATTTTTGGCTTAACCTTATTTAATATTAGCAAACGTACTAAGCAAATTGGTACACGCAGAGCACTTGGCGCAAGAAAGTCAGCTATTGTTAGCTACTTTTTAGTAGAAAATGCATTAATTTGTAGCCTAGGTTTAGCCTTAGGTGTAGTAACAGCAATACTGCTTGGGAAAATGTTAATGCAGTATTTTTCTGTAGCTGCACTACCGCCAAGTTATATAGCCGTTACCGCCATTGCCGTATTTTTAATGAGCTTACTTGCGGTATTAGCGCCGGCTAAACGCGCTGCTAATATTTCGCCCAGTATCGCAACTCGCACTATTTAATAATATGTAAATCACTATGCTACACTGCTTAGTAAGGCAGTGTAGCCATTAAAAAATTATAAAAATAACCTATGACTCATAAAATACTCATTGTTGATGATAACCAAGCAGTACTCGACGCACTTTCGTTATTGCTCGAGATCCACGACTTTTCGGTAGTCACTGCAACAAATCCGTTTGATGCTCTGCAAATAGTTCGCTATCAGCGAATTGAGCTTGTAATTCAAGACATGAACTTTACCAGCGACACAACCTCTGGCGAAGAAGGTAAAACGTTGTTTTATGAACTACGAGAAATAAACCCACACCTCCCTATTATACTTATTACAGCCTGGACCGAACTTGCTACCGCTATTGAGCTTGTAAAAGCAGGTGCTGCCGATTACTTACCAAAACCCTGGGATGATGCAAAACTACTAGTTTGTATCAGTAACTTAATAGAGCTAGGCAGTGCTAAAAAAATAGTGGCGACACATAATCGCCATCAACAAGAGCGTGAAGGTACATTTAAAAGCGCAGACCTTGCCGGGCTAATATTTAAAAGCACGGCTATGGAACGACTGGTCACTATGGCGCTACAAGTAGCTAAATCTGATATATCTGCATTAATTACAGGCCCTAATGGAAGTGGTAAAGAGTGCATTGCGCATATCATTCAAAAAAACTCCCCACTTGTATCGCAACCTTTTATTAAGGTAAACGCAGGCGCACTACCACAAGAACTTATAGAAGCCGAACTTTTTGGCGCTGAAGCTGGCGCATACACGGGGATAACTAAACAACGTATTGGTCGATTTGAAGCAGCTGATGGCGGTACGTTATTTTTAGATGAAATTGGTAATTTACCACTTTCAGGACAAATAAAATTACTACGCGTAGTACAAACCGGCGAGTTTGAACGTTTAGGCTCAACACAAACACAAAAAGTAAATGTGCGAGTAATATCGGCTACTAACGAAAACTTACTACAAGCAATTGAACAAGGTCGATTTAGGGAAGACTTATATTATCGCCTTAATGTAATTGAACTCAATGTGCCTGCCCTTAGCGAAAGGCAAGATGATGTTTTAGCACTTATTAGCCATTTTTTACCTCACCGAGAGCTGACTATAAACACAGAGCAAGCACTTCAACATTATAAATGGCCAGGTAACGTTCGAGAGCTAGAAAATGCTTGTAAACGTGTAGCGGTGCTAAAACCAACAGGTGCGCTTACAGTCGATGACTTTGCACTTTCGTCATCGGTTACTGCTCAACAAGAAGCAAAAGCAGAACCGACCAAACAGGAAATAGAACACGCAATGCGCGCTCATCAAGGTGTTATAGCCAAAGTGGCCCGTGAATTTGGTTTAAGCCGACAAGCTCTTTATCGTCGATTACAAAAAATGGGTATTGATTATTAATGCCAAACATTATTAGCCACTTTACCCTAAGCCAAAAGGTTGTGTTAATTTGCGCACTTTGTAGCGCGCTGCCTGTTTTTATTATTGCCGCACTTAGTGGTTTTGATATGTACTACACTCTGTTTTTAATATTACTAACGCTTGCATTTAGCACCTTGCTTTCAAGAGCTCTCACCAAACCAATAAAGCTTGGCATGCAATCGCTCGAAACCGGGTTGCTTAATTTTAAAGATGGTGAGCTCTCCAGCTTACTAGCGTATAAAAGTAATGATGAACTTGGAAAACTATGCCGACTTTATAATCAAACCGCTAAACAGCTTCGCCAAGAAAAACAATGGATTTACCAGCGCGAGTTAATGCTTGATAAAGTATTGCAAAGCTCGCCGCAAGCGTTATTACTGGTCAATGATAATAATACGGTGGTATTTAGTAATTTAATTAGCCGTAGTTTATTTAATAGCGCAACCCGCCTTGAAGGTATGCAGCTAAGTAAATTGCTCGAAAATTCGCCCCTGCAATTAATAGCAGCTATAGAGCACGGTGTTGATGGCCTCTTTAATATAGAAATAGAGAATCAAGACTCGCAAACTTGGCATTTAGCCACCGGGGAGTTTTTACTCAATAACCAAAAGCATCATTTATATATATTTAAACAATTAACCCGTGAGCTTAGTCGCCAAGAAGTTGCCGTGTGGAAAAAGGTAATACGCATTATCAGCCACGAATTGAATAATTCACTCGGCCCTATGTCGTCCATGTTACACAGCGCACAATTGCTCGCAAATAAAGTTGATGAGCCCCGCCTTGCCCGTGTATTTGCAACTATTGATGAGCGAATTAGTCATTTAACTGAATTTGTACAAGGCTATGGCAAGTTTGCTAAATTACCTCAGCCACAAAAAACACGGATTAACTGGCAAAACACGCTCAATAATTTAAAAAATCACTGGCAATTTAGCTACGAAATAAAAAATTCACACAATGAATTACAAGCTGATCAAGCCCAACTCGAGCAGCTGCTCATAAACCTATTAAAAAATTCACACGAGTCAGGCTCCAACTCCAATGAAATACATATTCAGGTCGAATTTGTACCCCAAGCTTGTGTTATAAATGTGAGCGACTGCGGCAAAGGAATGAGCGAGCAAGTAATGGCAAATGCTTTAGTGCCCTTTTATTCTACAAAAAGTACGGGGAGTGGTTTAGGGCTAGCCTTATGCAGAGAAATAGCAGAAGCGCACCAGGGGCATATAAGTTTACATAACAAAATAGAGGGCGGCTTAAACGTACAAGTGAGCCTTCCTTATTCGTAAATTCACAAAAATTAAAAACAACAAAGCCACTTAAAAAGTGGCTTTGTGTTTAAAGAGCTTAATAACCTGATAGCAGGTTGAGTAATAAAATTACTCTGCGTCAGCTTCTTTATATTTAGCAGCAGTTTCTGTAATTAACGGCTGTAATTCACCGCGTTGAAACATTTCGATAATAATGTCACAACCACCAACTAACTCGCCATCTACCCATAATTGCGGGAATGTTGGCCAATTTGCGTATGCTGGAAGCTCAGCACGAATGTCTGGATTAAGTAAAATATCAACGTATGCAAATGGTTCACCACATGACATTAACGCTTGCGATGCTTGTGAAGAAAAACCACAATTTGGTAATTTTGGTGACCCTTTCATAAAAAGGATTATTGGGTTTTCTGAAATTTGCTGTTTAATTTTATCAATGGTTTCCATCTACAACCTCAAAGTAACGATAGCTAAATATATTTAGGTCTTGAAAATAACTCATCGTGACCACAAATATATAACTTAAAATGGGCAAATAAAGCCGCAATTGAAATAGTCTTTCGCAATAGCATTGCTGTTTGCTTAAACTTGAGTAAAATACTCAACAATTATAGTAACACTATATTACCGCTTGGTATAGGTAACTGCTCTGTTTCAACAGGCATTACGTATTACCAAATGGACTATCAACCAAAGAAGATGGAGATAAAAAAATGGCATTTGAACTACCGTCACTACCATATGCAATCGACGCACTTGAGCCACATATTTCAAAAGAAACACTAGAGTTTCACCATGGCAAACACCACAACACTTACGTGGTTAAGCTTAATGGTTTAATCCCTGGTACTGAGTTTGAAAACAAATCTCTAGAAGAGATCGTATGTTCATCAGAAGGCGGCGTATTTAACAACGCAGCACAAATCTGGAACCATACTTTTTACTGGAACAGCTTATCTCCAAACGGCGGCGGCGAGCCTACTGGCGCAGTTGCTGATGCAATCAACGCTAAATGGGGTTCTTTTGATGCGTTTAAAGATGCATTAAATGACAAAGCAGTAAATAACTTTGGTTCAAGCTGGACGTGGTTAGTTAAGCTTGCTGATGGTTCACTAGACATCGTTAATACATCTAACGCTGCTACACCATTAACTGATGATGGCGTTACTCCAATCCTTACAGTGGATTTATGGGAACACGCTTACTACATTGATTACCGTAACGTTCGTCCAGATTACCTTAAAGGTTTTTGGTCGCTTGTTAACTGGGAATTCGCGAACGCTAACTTCGCTTAATTAGCCTTTAAACGCTAATGTAAAAAAGACGCTTAGGCGTCTTTTTTTGTTTCTTATTTATCACACCCAAGCGCCTCATCATTTAATAAAACACTTTTAGTAACATGATCTTTTTTCACTTAAATTTTTAATTTTATTGCACAAAAATACAGATTCGTGACTAGACTTTAAAAGGTAAGCACCTTTTTACAGCGGGTTTCGGAGGTTATTATGACGATTTTTGAGCATTACCAAGCACGATACGAAGCGGCACAGGAAGAAGAATACAGTATCGCTGAATTTCTTGAGATTTGTAAAACCGATAAGTCTGCCTACGCCAGCGCACCAGAACGCCTACTCATGGCAATTGGCGAACCAAACATGGTAGATACCGCAACGGATGCACGACTAAGCCGGTTATTTTCTAATAGAGTAGTTGCGCGCTACCCTGCCTTTGCTGATTTTTATGGTATGGAAGACGCCATTGAGCAAATAGTCTCTTATTTAAAACACGCAGCCCAAGGGCTTGAAGAATGCAAACAAGTGCTTTATTTACTTGGACCTGTTGGTGGGGGTAAATCATCCATTGCCGAAAAACTAAAATATTTAATGCAACAAGTGCCTATTTATTCAATTAAAGGATCTCCGGTAAACGACCATCCTCTTGCATTATTTGACCCAATAGAGGACGCCGACGTACTTAAGCAAGAATACGGTATTAAACCGCGCTACTTAAAAACCATTATGTCCCCTTGGGCTGGCAAACGCTTAAAAGAATTCAATGGTGATATTAGCCAGTTTAGAGTGGTTAAGCGCTACCCCTCAATTTTAAACCAAATAGGCATTGCCAAAACCGAACCAGGAGATGAAAACAACCAAGATATTTCGGCGCTAGTGGGTAAGGTCGATATTCGCCAGCTTGAGCACTTTGCCCAAAACGATCCTGATGCATACGCCTACTCTGGCTCTTTATGTTTAGCTAACCAAGGGCTGATGGAATTTGTAGAAATGTTTAAAGCACCTATTAAAGTGCTGCATCCTTTACTTACCGCAACACAAGAGGGTAACTACAACGGCACAGAAGGCATTAGTGCCCTGCCCTTTAATGGCATGATCCTCGCTCACTCGAATGAGTCTGAGTGGCAAACCTTTAAAAACAATAAAAACAACGAAGCATTTTTAGACCGTGTTTATATTGTAAAAGTCCCTTATTGCTTACGTGTAACTGAAGAAATTAAAATTTACGACAAATTACTTGAGCACAGCGAGCTATACAACGCGCCATGCGCACCAGGTACACTTAAAACATTGGCGCAATTTACGACGCTATCACGTTTAAAAGAGCCAGAAAATTCAAGTATCTATTCTAAAATGCGGGTATACGATGGCGAGACCCTAAAAGACACCGACCCCAAAGCAAAATCGTATCAAGAGTATCGTGATTACGCAGGTGTTGATGAAGGTATGACGGGGCTCTCTACCCGCTTTGCGTTTAAAATTTTGTCCCGAGTGTTTAACTTTGATACCACTGAGGTTGCTGCAAATCCGGTGCATTTGTTCTATGTGCTTGAGCAACAGATAGAGCGCGAGCAATTTTCAAGTGAAATAGAAGAGCGTTATTTAAGCTTTTTAAAAGGCTATTTAATTCCACAATATGTCGAGTTTATAGGTAAAGAACTGCAAACCGCTTATTTAGAATCGTATTCAGAATACGGACAAAACATTTTTGACCGTTATGTTATTTATGCAGACTTTTGGATACAAGACCAAGAATATCGCGACCCTGATACGGGACAACTATTTGACCGTGAGGCACTTAATGCCGAACTTGAAAAAATAGAAAAGCCAGCAGGTATTTCTAACCCTAAAGATTTTCGTAATGAAATAGTGAACTTTGTATTGCGTGCCCGTGCGCATAACAACGGTAAAAACCCACTATGGACAAGCTACGAAAAACTACGCACGGTGATTGAGAAAAAAATGTTCTCTAATACCGAAGATTTACTCCCCGTAATTTCGTTTAATACTAAAACGTCTGCAGAGGATCAGCAAAAGCACGAAGACTTTGTGAACCGTATGGTCGAAAAAGGCTATACACAAAAACAAGTTCGCTTGCTTTCTGAGTGGTATTTACGGGTTAGAAAATCGCAATAACCTTCATAGTCGTAGTATATAGGAGGTCAATATGGCGCATTTTATAGATAGGCGTTTAAACGGAAAAAATAAAAGTACGCTTAATCGCCAGCGCTTTATTAGGCGCTATAAAAAACAAATTAAAGAAGCGGTTTCAGATGCGATTAACAAACGCAGTGTTACCGACTCAAGCTCTGGTGAGAGTATTTCTATTCCACAACGCGATATCAGCGAACCTACATTTCATCAAGGGCAAGGCGGGAATAGAGAACAAATTCACCCTGGTAACGATCAGTTCTCTACAGGTGATAAAATTGAGCGCCCTAAAGGCGGACAAGGCGGCGGTGCCGGTGAAGGTGACGCCAGCGATTCGGGCGAAGGACAAGATGAGTTTGTATTTTCGATATCAAAAGATGAATACCTTGATTTACTGTTTGAAGATTTAGAACTTCCTAACTTACAAGAGAACCAGCTTGATAAGTTAGTGCAAATGAAAACCCATCGCGCAGGATTTTGTAGCAACGGCATGCCAAGCAATATTGACATTGTCCGCTCATTACAAGGCTCGCTTGCACGGCGTGTTGCCATGAGTGCAGGTAAAAAACGCCGTTTAAAAGAGCTCGAAGAACAACTTGCTCTGCTGCTTGCTGGTCCACATAACGATAAAGCAGCAATTGCTTTATTACAAAAAGAAATTGCAGCATTAAAAGTGCAAATTAAGTCGGTTCCATTTATTGATAACTACGATTTACGTTTTCGTAATTACGAAAAACGCCCTCATCCCACCAGCAAAGCGGTGATGTTTTGTATTATGGATGTGTCAGGCTCAATGGATCAGCCAACAAAAGACATGGCAAAACGGTTTTATATTTTGCTCTATCAATTTTTAACACGCAGCTATAAAGACATAGACGTTGTTTATATTCGCCACCACACACAAGCAAAAGAAGTAGACGAGCAAGAGTTTTTTTATTCCCAAGAAACTGGCGGCACTATTGTTTCAAGCGCACTTAAATTAATGAACGAAATAATAAAAGAGCGTTATCACGCAAACGAGTGGAATGTATACGCCGCACAAGCCTCTGATGGCGATAACTGGGCGGACGACACCCCGCAGTGTGGTGAAATTTTACGTAATAAGCTCTTAAGCGCAGTACGCTATTTTGCTTATATTGAAATAACCACTCGTGCCCATCAAAGCCTATGGCGCGAATATGAATCCATAACACACAGCCATAATAATTTCGCCATACAGCATATTCAAAGCGTTGAAGATATCTACCCAATTTTTAGGGAGCTATTTAAAAAAGGTCGTCAGCAGCAAAACTCTGCATAGCCTAAAGCGAGGTAGCATTATGAATGATAAACGAATGAGTGATGGCCCAGATTGGACCTTTGATTTATTAGATGAGTACCAAAGTGAAATTGCCCGTGTTGCAGCTCACTACAGGTTAGACACATACCCTAATCAAATTGAAGTGATAACCGCAGAGCAAATGATGGATGCTTATTCAAGCGTTGGTATGCCTATTGGCTACAGTCATTGGTCTTACGGTAAGAAATTCATCCAAACAGAGCAAAATTACAAGCGCGGACAAATGGGTCTCGCTTACGAAATAGTGATAAATTCGGACCCTTGTATTGCGTACTTAATGGAAGAAAACACCCTACCTATGCAAGCGCTTGTAATGGCACATGCATGTTACGGACATAACTCATTTTTTAAAGGTAATTACTTATTTAAAACCTGGACAGATGCAGGTTCAATTATTGATTACTTGGTATTTGCTAAAAACTACATAAGCCGCTGTGAAGAAAAACACGGTATTACACAAGTAGAAGCCCTACTCGACTCATGTCATGCATTAATGAATTACGGAGTCGATCGCTACAAACGTCCACAACAAATATCGCTATTTGAAGAGCAAAAACGCCAACAAGAGCGTGAAGACTACCTTCAATCGCAAGTAAACGAATTATGGCGAACTATTCCCGAGCAACAGCAAGAAACCAAAAAGAAAGTACGCCATTTTCCTTCTGAACCTCAAGAAAATATTTTGTATTTTATTGAAAAAAATGCCCCATTACTCGACTCTTGGCAACGTGAAGTTATACGTATTGTTCGTAAAATTTCGCAATACTTTTACCCACAAAAGCAAACTCAAGTAATGAACGAAGGTTGGGCAACTTTTTGGCATTACACCATCCTTAATCACTTATATGATGAGGGAAAACTCACCGACTCTTTCATGTTAGAGTTTTTACAAAGCCATACCAACGTAGTTTATCAGCCACCTTATAACAGTAAGTATTATTCAGGTATCAACCCATATGCTTTAGGCTTTAATATGATGGTTGATATTCGCAGAATATGTGAGCACCCAACTGAAGAAGATAAACGCTGGTTCCCTGAATATGCAGGCAGTAATTGGCTAGATACACTGCATTTTGCAATGGAAAACTTTAAAGATGAGAGTTTTATTAGCCAGTTTTTATCGCCTAAGTTAATTCGTGATTTTAAATTATTTACTATTATTGACCATACTAATAACCCCCATTTAGAAATTGGCGCAATACATAACGACAATGGCTATAAAGCAGTAAGAGAAGCGCTCTCAGCGCAGTACAACTTGAGTAATCATGAGCCCAACATTCAAGTATATGACGTTGATATTAGAGGTGACCGTTCACTAACCCTACGCTATGTACCCCATAACAACATTCCTTTAGCAAACTCGCACAAAGAAGTGCTTAAGCATCTTTACAGATTATGGGGCTTTAAAGTAAAACTAGAGCAAGAGTCAAATTCTGGTGAGGTTTCAATGATTGGTCAATGCCCAATAGATGATTCTAGACACACAACAGAATAATGAAGGGCAATAAAATTTTCATACTGATTGGGTTTGCTCAGCAGATCGTAAAAAAACACACTATTATTTAACCCTAAATTCTGGATATAAAAAATGACGCTCAAGCGTCATTTTTTATATCTTCGTAGGCTATTACTTTATTTCGCCCTGTATTTTTAGATTGGTACAGTGCTTTATCTGCAGCCTCTATCCAGCGCTCATGATTTTTAAAATCATTACTCCTACCAGCCAGCCCTATACTTACCGTCATTGTTATTTCAAAGTGTTTATACTTCACAGGGTTAGTTTCAATCAATACCCTTAAACGCTCAGCAAACACAAAAGCGCCTTCTTTATCTGTATCAAGTAATGTCACTGCAAACTCTTCACCGCCATAACGCCCTGCAACATCAGTTTCGCGCAGCGTCGTACGTAGTAAGTTAGATAAATGACGAAGCGATTCATCACCACAGCTATGGCCATATTCATCATTTATTTTTTTAAAGTGATCAATATCAAACATTAATAATGTACTACAGCCACCACTTCGCTTAACTCTTAAAAACTCTTGGCGTAGCGTACCTTCCCAGTGTCCACGGTTTGCAAGCTGCGTTAAGCTATCTGTTTGACTTACTTGTTCTAATTTTTTGTTTAACTCTTCAAGCTCTTTTTTATTTACCGCGACATCTGTTACATCATACAAAATAATACAAATATGGCTAACTTCGCCCATCGTATTTGTAAGAGGGATAAATGTCGCATTTTGATACATGTAATCAGCTTTACCAGTAATAGGTCGATAATTTTTAAACCTAAAAATGTATGGCTGCTGCTCCCAAATCGTAAAAGAGCGGTTTTTTAAAACAAAAACCGATTCTGATTTACTTCTAAACCATTTTTCGTCTATTGCTGGAAATAAATCAAATAGGTCTTTATCTTTTACTGCGCTTGGTAGAAGCCCTGAATGGTTTTCCATAAAACCATTCCATACACACACCTTATAATCTCTATCAAGTACTACAAGGCCTACATCAACGGTATTAAACATATCCATAAGCCAATGGATCTCATTCATTTCTAAATCTGCAGCCATAACTTAATCTTCTAATAGGTAAGCAACTTTATACTTCAAAGTTTTAAGTGAATCTTCAGTAAATAACAGCATGAGGTCGCAATTTATATCATGGTTTTCAATACCGTAACTAATCTCTATAGCAAGGGTACGTTGCCAACGTGACTTGTTTGATTTAACCAGCTCAGACACATCTCTGTGTTGGCCAAGTACTATGGGGTGCCCTTGGCTAAATGACATATCGAGCTGTTTTGAAAGACCCGTTAAAATAGCGCCTATCAAAATATTACTAATATCCATAAGCAGCTCAAGTTCAATTTTATCGTTTAACTCGCCGTCATAATTCATCAAAGAAGCTATTTCTTTAAAGCTTGAATCATTTAAAAGTAATAGCGCCTCGCCCGAAATGCCACCGCCAATAAAGCCCTGGCACACACCCGATGTAGCTGCATTATTATCTATAGACTGCAGCGCCATATCGAGTTCATTAACTTCCAAAATATTCACATTAGGAATTGGTAGCTCTACGAACACATTAAGAAGGCGTGCAAGTAAATCCCCAGCCTGTCCCATAGCAACGTTAGTTAGCTCTTGGTATATATCCCGAACATCAGGGTCGACTTGCTCTCCTAGCGAATGAGAGAGACGTTCACGCATGGCTTTATCTTTAATCCCATGGTGTTCAATTATGCTGGCTAGTTTTTCGGGGGAACATGGTTTTTGAATAAAATCGATAGCACCAAGTTCAAGCACTCTTTGATGTGCACTTGGCTGTATATCACCAGAGACAACAACAGTGAGTATGTTTAGCCCCTGTTCTTTCATAGCGATTAAAACTTCATAGCCATCCATTTCAGGCATGTTTAAATCGAGAAAAAGTATTTCTGGTTCAATTAACTTTATTTGCTTTATGCAATCAACGCCGTCGAGTGCAAATTCAACTTTAATATCCCAATCTTCAGGTAATGAACGAGCTAGCTGACGCCTAGCTAATTTTGAGTCATCACATATTAGTACCGATGTTGACATATTATCTCTCTGTTTCTAAACCAGTAATGAGCATTAAAATCATTTTATGATGGTTTTTATTTTTATTATTGAAGATATATTTTGTAACTTCATGTTAATCAAAGTTTAGCACAGTTACAATTTTTATATTGCAGAACTAATCCCAACTTCATCAGAGCGGTATAATCTCTTGGTTACTATAGCGCAGTATAATACACTGACGCCCATTGCGTTAATTTAAAAGGAAATACCTTATGTTACGTTCACTTACCTTTGCTTTGAGCGCATTTTGCTCTGTGGCTATTGCAGCCGATTACCCAGAAAACACGCTAGACATAGGAAAAGTATCTGCACAAGGCAAACCAGTCACTTTATTAGGCAAAGGGATCTCTGTTGGAGATAGCGCGCCAAATTTCAAAGTAGTTGATGACAACTTCATCCCTGTAACGCTTGAGGATTACAAAGGCCAAGCTGTATTGATAAGTGTAGTGCCAAGTCTTGATACAGGTATTTGTAGCCTGCAAACTAAGCATTTCAATGAAAAAGTAGCCTCGCAATTTCCAAGTGTTGTAATGCTAACAATTAGTGCTGATTTACCATTTGCTCAAAAGCGTTTTTGCAAAGCTGAAAATATCGATAAAATCACTACGTTATCAGATTCTGTTTGGCGCGATTTTGGCCAAAAATACGGATTGATTATTAAAGATATGGGCTTATTAACGCGAACTGTATTTATTTTAGATGAAAGCCATAACGTCATTTATAAACAATTAGTTAGTAGCCTTTCAACTGAACCAGAATACAACAGCGTAATTGAGAAACTTGAAACGCTGTAAAGCCGATTAAATAGCATTGATTAAGCAATGCTAAACAGCCTTAAAACAAAAAACCGCCAATTGGCGGTTTTTTAATGTGCTTTTATAATTAACCTAAAAGCTCACCAAGTTGTGAACTAACAGCTTCAACAGCTTGTGTACCATCTAGTTTGTGGTATTGAGTATTACCAGCAGCAGCTTCTGCTTGGTAGTAATCAACTAATGGCATAGTTTGCTCGTGGTAAATACCTAAACGTTTACGTACTGTTTCTTCAGTATCGTCAGCGCGAACAATTAAGTCATCTCCAGTTTCGTTGTCTTTACCTTCCACTTTTGGTGGATTATATACAATATGGTAAACACGACCAGAACCAGGATGAACGCGACGTCCGCCCATACGTTCAACAATCACTTCGTCAGCCACGTCAAATTCAATAACGTGATCAACCACTACGCCATTTTCTTTCATCGCATCAGCTTGAGGAATTGTGCGTGGGAAGCCATCAAGTAAAAAACCTTTCTCACAATCAGCTTTAGTAATACGCTCTTTTACTAAACCAATAATAATATCGTCAGAAATTAGTTGACCAGCATCCATTACTTTTTTTGCTTCTAAGCCTAATGGCGTGCCCTCTTTAATTGCTGCACGTAACATGTCGCCAGTAGAAATTTGTGGAATACCGTATTTGTCCATTAAAAACTGAGCTTGAGTACCTTTACCTGCACCCGGCGCGCCCAAAAGAATAATGCGCATATTATTGTCCCCTAGTATGGATATTTATTTTAAAGCCTGAATTCTTCCACAAGCGCCGCCGATACTCAAGCAACTTATACTAATTGATGAGTTGTTGATGTATTTACAGCGCATTAAAAAAGGGAACATACGTTCCCTTTTATTTAAAGTATATAATTTATACTTTTATTAACTAAATAGTTAACTGACTACTTGCTTAGTTCAAGCATTAGTTTGTTTAGGCGAGTAACAAACCCAGTTGGATCTTTAAGTGTACCGCGCTCTGCAAGTAATGCTTGGTCTAATAAAACATGTGACCACTGTGAAAATTTATCTTCATCTTGTTCGTCATTCAAATGCTTAACAAGTTGATGCTCTGGGTTTAGCTCAAACACAGGTTTTGCTTCAGGGGCTGCTTGACCAACAGATTCCATTAGCTTTTGCATTTGTGAGCTCATGTCGTTGTCGTCGCTTACAACACATGCTGGAGAATCTGTTAAGCGGTGCGTAAAGCGTACTTCTTTAACGTCATCACCTAGTGCTGTTTTAATACGCTCAACAAGGCCAGCCATCTCTTTTTCAGACTCTTCTTGTGCTTTTTTAGTCTCTTCGTCGTCCAGCTTACCTAAATCTAAATCACCACGTGTGATTGACTGTAGTTGCTTATCAGCAAATTCAGTTAAGTGGCTCATCATCCACTCGTCAACACGGTCACTTAGTAACAATACTTCAATACCTTTTTTGCGGAAAATCTCTAAATGAGGAGAATTTTTCGCAGAAGTAAATGTATCAGCTACTACATAGTAAATTTTGTCTTGGTCTTCGTTCATGCGCTCAACATATTGCTCAAGCGACACATCTTGCGTTTCTGAATCCGTATGAGTAGACGAAAAACGTAGTAGCTTACATACGGCTTCTTTATTTGCCGCATCTTCAGCTGGGCCTTCTTTCATTACTTGGCCAAACTCATTCCAAAATACTTGGTAATCGTCAGCTTTATTTTTAGCCATACGCTCAAGCATTTTAATAATGCGCGATGTACACCCTTTACGAATAGCTTGCGTTACTTTGTTGTCTTGTAGAATTTCACGAGATACGTTTAGAGGTAAATCGTTTGAATCTAGTAAACCTTTCACAAAACGAAGGTAGCTTGGCATGAACTGCTCAGCATCATCCATTACAAATACACGTTGTACGTAAAGTTTTAAGCCACTTTGACGTTCACGGTTCCATAAATCAAAAGGTGCTTTTTTAGGGATGTATAAAAGGCTCGTGTATTCAGTTTTACCTTCAACCTTATTATGTGCCCAGCTAAGTGGATCTTCCCAGTCGTGGCTTACGTGCTTGTAAAACTCT
This sequence comes from Pseudoalteromonas sp. MelDa3, assembly GCF_002863625.1. NCBI lineage: Bacteria > Pseudomonadati > Pseudomonadota > Gammaproteobacteria > Alteromonadales > Pseudoalteromonadaceae > Pseudoalteromonas > Pseudoalteromonas sp. MelDa3. Next base: position 18,647 of record NZ_PJBR01000010.1, read on the forward strand.
TTGTATTCTTCATCAGAAAGCTCTGACTTATCACGCGTCCACAATGCAGTTGCGCGGTTAATACTTTCCCACTCACCTGGTACTGCTGGAATTTTTTCGCCGTCTTCGCCTTCAGACTCTGGTACTTCTGCTTTAAACATTTGTACCGGTGTTGAAATATGGTCTGAGTATTTAGTAACAATGCCGCGCAGGCGGTAATCGTCAGCAAATTCTTTTTCTTCATCACGAAGATGTAAAATAATGTCGGTACCACGGCCTTCTTTTTCAATTTCTTGAAGCGTGTATTCGCCTTCACCTTGAGATTCCCACTCGTAAGCAGTTGTTTCACCCGCTTTACGTGTACGAACAGTTACTAAATCGGCAACAATAAATGCTGAGTAAAAACCAACACCAAATTGACCAATTAACTGTGAATCTTTACTTTGATCCCCCGTTAAGTTTTTGAAAAACTCAGCAGTACCCGACTTTGCAATAGTACCCAATGAGCTAATTACTTCATCACGTGTCATACCAATACCATTATCAGAAATGGTAATTGTATTTGCTTCTTTATCTGCGCTAATACGAACACGTAAATCGGCATCACCTTGGTAAAGGTCGCCTTGAGATAGCGCTAAAAAGCGTAACTTGTCTGCTGCATCTGATGCGTTTGACACAAGTTCGCGTAAAAATATTTCTTTATTAGAATAAAGAGAATGAATCATTAAGTTTAGTATCTTGCCTGCGTCGGTGCCAAACTCATGTTTTGTAATGTTTTTTTCTTCTGTCATAACGTTGCCTTTTAAGCTTTTGGTACACACTTTGGTACTCATTCAAATTTTACATCGAATGCGGACCAACTAACATGAGTAGAATATTGTGCTACTTGGTGGACAATTCAAGGCCAAGTTATAAATTTCTCGTAGACTTAACGATTCGCCTACTATAACTTAATTACGCGATATTAATACAGGTAGTTTTTATATTGCTGGTTGACGACTCGATACTCTGTTAAAAGCCCTCTTAATTGAGGGCTTTTTGTTTCTAGGATGCAATACCTTCGTATTGCTCAGATAATTTAGCTAGCCCTTTGGCTGTTAGCCTTACTTGCGTAGTTATTCTTTCACTTCCATCCGGTAAAGAAATGGTCGTGATTTTATGCTCTACTAGGTTTTGCTTTATTTTTTCTTGGTATCCAAGCCAAGATGAACCTTGTCGGCGGTATATCCAATCGTGCGATTGAAGATAGTTAAACAAATCTTTTGGCCTAACCTGCAAATGCTTTGCAGCATCTGTAATGCACATACTACCTTCAGCGCCTGTGGCAATACGATCTAGCGCTTCGGCTTTTGGCTGAATAAGCTTTATTTGATCCTCTAGCCCAACCACCTTTTCGCTATAATTCAACAATAGACTTCGCATTGATGCAGGATCGTTTAATACGTCCATAGGATCTATTGCAACAGGCTTCAATTTACCTTGGCGGTAATCGATGAATACTTGGTTTACCTGCAAATGAAATGCAGGACTGATCCAGCTAGCGTAAGAAACTGCCAATAATTCATGGGCAAACGTTCCTTGGCTAGCGCCACCATTGTTTACTTTTAAGGCAGACGCCAGATTTGGCGTCTGCTCAATTTGTTTTATTAGCTCTTTTGTCGACTCTAACCTTAGCCATTTGTTTGGAGCTTTATGGCTACCTAACTCACTTGCTTTATGAAGTGCATTCAAATTAAAACGACCTTCGCTGTCGGTTACGATTTGCACACCTGCGATCACAGGTAATTGAATAACATTACTCATTGGATAGTCCTCATTGGCATTGATTCGAATTTAACTTGCATATCGCCAAGGCGATCAGATACGAGCCACAATAAATTAGAAATTTGCTCCATGGAGAACCCTTCCATGTTGTCGTTGCCTATCATAAAGTCTACGAGCGTTCTGGTTTGCGTCAACAGGCGATCAAAGTCATCATAACTGGCGTTAGTCATGATGTTTGCTTTTGCGAGTAATTCACTTTCATTTACTCGTTGTGCGTTATCTTGGTTTTTTGCTATATTAGTCATGAAGACTCTCCTTACAAATGCTTTGTTGGCTGTTTTCATTGGCCTCAACTGTTCCCGCAGTTGGGGCTTTCATTTTATTGCGCTGATTTAACTTGCTCATTCATCTTTTCCTTTATCCACATTTCAATTTGCTTGTTCTGTGAGCGGCCATTTTCTTCGGCTTGCTCTCTTATAAACTCTCGCATTTCTGATGGTATTCTTAATCCAAATATTTTGTGCTTTCTCATTGCTATTAATCCTGTTATTAATGATAGTAAAATGCAACCAGTTGGCTACCATTGATAATGTAGTAGCATTTCACTACCATGTCAATACCATCAATAAATATTGCCACCTTATGCCAAAAAGACCACCTCAAATAAATGTCAGAGTTTCCGAAGAATTAAAAGAGGCACTACATGATGCAGCTAATGTAAGTGGCCGATCAGTAAACTCCGAAATAGTTTCAAGATTAGAAAAGTCTTTTGGTGACGAAAGCGTAGATGTTGATAGTGGTAGTAATGGTTTGGCAAAACAGCTACAGGATTCTCTACTAAAACAGCAGAGGCTTATAGATGCGCATCGAACAATGACTGAGCAAATGCAGTTTATGGCTGATAAGTACGACTCATTAGTTCGCCATGTTTTACCGGCCATTTGCGAGTCTGAGGTTGTAAGACTTCAAAGAACGTTTACAACATACGGTGATAAAGATAGATTCATTGCTTTCTTTAAAGCTATACCCGACATCAGTCGTATTCTAGTTGCTGTTCGTGATGGGCATTCAAACTATAGTGCAATGACGTTCGTTATTTATAACGAGAGCCATATTTTTATCGCAGATGCTACACCCATGACGGTGGAAAGATTGCCGCGTGAGGCTGAGGTTTTAGAATTGTTTGAAGAGCTAGATAGAGTTGGGCTACTTGACGTTACCGAATGTATTTTAAGTAGGGTTGAGCAAACGAAAGATTTGATTCCGGAAAAGGCGGTTAACATTCTAGAAAATAATGACTCTCGACCTATCAGGAGGAATGTTTACGAATTTTTAAGCCTGTTTTTCCGTGAGCCAGAGCAGGTTAAGCCTGATTGGTTTGTTGACGAATGGAAAAAGTTGAATTAGTTTACCCATGAATTTGTAAGGCTTATTAGGTTGTTAAGTTTTACAGGACGTTTATCAATATAAAAAGGACGCATAATGCACCTATATAAAAAAACACTTATCAGCTCATTTGTGGCATTAACCTTGATTGGCTGCGGTGGCGGCGGGTCTGACTCTAATGGCAATGCAAGTGCTGGCGGCGATAGCTCTCAGCAGCAGCCTGTTACCTCACTGCTAAGTATTATCATCCCTAGCGCCATTGCGGAAGAAGCACCTCCAGGCACAGAAATTAAAGTTAAAATTACAGGTAACGGGGTTGACCTTGAAAAGGCTATTTTAGCTAGCGAGTCTAATGTTAGTTTCAACGATCTTGTTATAGGTGAATATACAGTAACAATCACTGTTTACTCTGGAGATACCGTTCTTGCCAGCGACACTCAAACGGTTGAGGTGACTGAGAATTCAACTGAACTAGAAGCTCAGCTAGCTTTAAATAAAGCCTCTTTAACTGTTACTCCTTTGTTTGCATCTGACTACTCGTTTTTAACAGGCGGTTTTGAAGGTGAATTTAACAAAGATGGCTGCTTAGACTTGCCTTTCAATCCTGCAAATACAGATCTTTCTATTAACGTTGCGGGGCTTGCCGCAGAGCTTGAGTTCTCATTTTTCCCTAACCCAGTGATAAAAATGACCGGTGATCTAAATGACTCCATGGGTCAGTTGCAAGGCTCGGGAACATATCAGTCATCTGATTTCACCAATGGCACTTGGACTATAAGTAAAATATTACAGCCAAGCGAAACAACGGTGTTCATTAGTGGGCAACTAGTAGATGCAACAAATGACAATTGCACTATAGATTTTGAGTACATTGGCACAAATATGGGTGGAATAGATATGGGGCTTTAATAGCCCCGACCCCAATCTAACCGCTAATCATTTTTGATTATGCGGTTAAATCGGCTTCTTACCTCCCTTGCTGATTCATTATCCATTATTAACTGCGCTCGCTTCACTGCGCTTTCAAATGAGCGGTCCGATAGATTTACTGGCGGCACTTGCTCACGCAGTAAAAAGCCAACATTGCGCTTACTAATCCCCGCTAGCAATAGTATTTGCATCACTTGCCTGCGACTTGCTCCCCCTGTTTGAGCTGCTTTGATTAAGCGTGACATTTGCTTAAACGCTTGCTCTTGCTTTGTTTTAGCTCGTGCTTTGGCTGCGATTATTTCTTCGTCAGATACTTTGTTAGGGTCCCTTAGTACGCCGCTTAGCTCTTTTCTGGCTTCGGCTATGGCACTGTTAAAGTCAAACGTGCGGTAGTATAAGCCGACCTTTGGATCAAAGGTTGAGCTTCGAAATCCTGCAAGCGCCAGCATTTCATCCGACAGACTATAAGGCTTACCCGTTGAGCGCTTAACATCTGTTGCAGCCATGCCAATACGCCACGCATTATTTACTGCTCCAGGCGCTAAACCTAATGCTAAATGCCCAGCAATATCAGCGCTTTTGCGTATAGCCGTATCGTTTTCTTTATATACCTGTCCGCCGCTTTGCTTTTTGTTGCTGATCACCTCAAGTATTTTGCCTGTACTAATATCAGTGCCTAAAAATGGCGATACCATATCGCTGAGCGATGAGGCAATAGCCTCGTTAACAGGTTGGTCGCGCATCATGGCCTCTATTGGTCGTTTCCAGTAGGCGTATGGGTCTAAGAACGACATATCAAAGTAACGTAAATTATTGTCGCTATCTCGGCCAGCATAAATAAAGGTTGAGTTTTTTTGCCATGGCGGAGCTAAATCTCTTAGCGCCTCTTCCTCATCATCGGTCACGCCAAACATGGCTGCGCTCAATGCTGATAGTGCAAACATACCGCCACTTGCTAAGCTCATGCCTACAATTCGTTTTGCGCCCATTTCGCGTATTTTTGGGTTGTCTGATTTTATTTCACTGGCTGCAAGCTTCATCATGTTGCCTGTCGTTCTAATAACTTCAGCAGGAAACGATACAAACGTGCCAGCCAGTGGGAACCGTGATAACCACGCCCCCGCTTTTCCTACTCGGCTATATGTTGGGTAGGTGTTTTGTATCCTCTCAGCGGCTAGCGCTTCTGCCTCACTCTCTTTCATGCCTGTACGGACGAGTGCGGCTTTTTCATTTTCAAAGCCTACTATCTTCCAAAAGTCATCGCCAAAGCGATAAAAGCCTGTTGCTTTAGCAGTTAACCAGCGCAAGTTCTCCGTTGTTTTGTCGGCTAGTTTATTTAACCCATCAAAGCCTGTGTTGCTTTTACCTTCAAGCATTTGGCTTATTTTGCCATCAGTCATCACCTTGACTATATCGCCTGCATTAGCTGAGTCATAAAGCACGCCTAATTTAATTAAGCGTTTTATGTAATCAGATTCGCCATCGGTTACTTTTTCTTTAACTTGTGCGTTAAATGCTGCAACGGCCTGCTTCATGTATTTTTGATTAAAGTGTCCATTGGCAACGGTGAAAAAGTACGCCGACATAACATTACGCATGGCTGTTGTGGGTGACAGCACAGTTTTGCCGAATTTAATAAAGCCGTTTATTTGTATGGCCTTGTCTAGCCACCCCTCACCACGCTCACCGCCCATCGCATCTTCAAACGCTTCTTTTATTTCTGGCGTTGTCCACATGCCATTTAGTGGTGCGTATACTTCTGATGCTTCACCGGCGAGCTGCACTGTGGCATTAGGTGGTCGGCTGTCTTTTTCAAAAATGAAATTGTTAATGCCCATATCGCGTATTGTGCTTAGGAGTTTATCATTAGCGATCATAGCTGACATTTTTGATACAGACTTAGCGTAGTTAATGCGTGGGTCTGCGTATTCACCTAGCAAAGCTCTGATCTCAGGTGATATGTCTTTGCGTGGTATTAGTGTAGATAAGTCTTTAGAGCCTAGCTTACTTTCAGCAATAAAAGATCCCAAGCTGTCGTAAGCGGTGCCTGTTTTAACCATTTCGTTCATAGTTACTTGGGCTTTTTGCTGTGCTTCTTTTGCTGTTGCGCCGTCTTTTTCATATTGCTGCATTAAGTATGCACGGGCATCATCAATTACCTTAGTCGGTATTTTTTCAAACCATTTAGGATCGTCAAATGCTTTATAGCTGCGGTTTAAATATTTGCCCATGTTACCTAGCATTTTTTCAAGGCGAGCCGACTCTTTAGGGTCAATATCGCCATCCTCTGCAAATCGCTGATGAAGCTTGTTATTGACGCTTGCTACGTAGTCCTTTGTTAGCCCATCTATATGCTCGCGCATCAGTATGAGCGTGTCTCGCTCATTTTGATTAAGCGCCTTGCCATCATTTTCACCCGTTAAAAACTCGTGGTATTTAGACCATTGCTCATCGGTTAATCTGTCAGGGTTTATTTTAGCGCTTTTCATTGCTGAATTTAGCTTCCCTACCAGCATAGATACATCAAATTCATGTACAGCTACGTCGCGATCACGGCCTCTCTTAGCTTGCTGGATAGTTTCAGGTAAATTGCCACCTGGCATAAACCAGCGTGAAAGCTGGCGTTTTATTTTATCGCCTGCAGTTTTGTCGGTTTCGCGTAGTTGTGCGTTTAGCGCCTCCCACTCTGGCACGCTTGATTTTTCAAAGCGGTCGCCGTTAAACGCTTTTTTTACTGATTCCGCTATTTTGTTTGGTGCTGGGCTAGTGTCGTTATTGGCTGTGCGGCTGAATTTTTTATCGGATTGACTATAAGCCATTTCGTTTTTACTGGTGGCTACTGGCTCTCGCTGCGCTTTAAAGCCTTTTACAATACTTTGTAGCATGTCCCGCATCGCTGTTAATTCATCATCCTCACGGTAAGCTACACCAAGCTTATCAAGCTGTGCACGTATAAAACGCTTTAGCGCATTCCACCAATACTTAACCTCGCCTTTGCTTGGTTCGTTTTCTACAAAGCGTGCAAAAATTTCTTCTGCTTTAACGTCCTCGCTTGCATCCCAATAATCTTTGTTCGCATCTTTCCAGTATTTCTCAAACGCTTTACGGCCCTTGGTCTTTTTAATGCGATCAATAAACTCTTGCTTAGCTTCTTTGCCAATAACGGTATCAAGGCCGCCATGAGCAATAGTTTCATGTGCTAAAGTCTGTTTAAGATCATCTATGCTATCCATGTTTTCAGCAATGATATAAACAGTATTGGACATTTCGCTATAAGCGCCTTTGACTGTTGCGCCGTCCAAGCTCATGCGCCATAGCTTTTCAGCGGTGGCGGTATCTTCTAGGATATTAACAGTTATGCCGTTAGCGCCTTTCAGTGACGTTATGAAATCATCTGCTATCGCTTGCGCTTGCTTGGCGTTTACGCCATTAGCTTTTTTACTGGGCTTTGATTTTGAAAATAATCGTATCCCCTCACTGGTGTTTTCACTTTCAATTGTGTCGAACAAGGTTTGGTAAGCAGGATTTATTTTTTCTTGCTCAGCTTTGTTTGGGTATGGATAGGTACTATTTGATTCTAAACCTAGCGATTCCGCAGCAGTCCACGCTTCATCAAGCACTACATTTGCAAGGTAATCGTTAGTTATGCCTTGCTGCTTTAATTTATCTATAATGTAAGTTTCAAATGATCGCGCTGTCATTTCGATAGTCGTTGCCCAATAAGCTTTAGAGCGCCTGGTATCTAATTGCTTTGAGCGCTCAGGCAATCCGCTTTGCACGATGGCATTTCTTACATGTTTAAAAGCGTTTGCCATTTCAGAGCGAATTTCATCTGTGGATAGTGTGTATGGCGACTCAGTTATAAACTCTGTGTTAGGCCTTTGCTTGCCAAAGTAGTTATCCAGTGCGTGCCACCATTCGTGCGCTAGAGAACCTGCGCCGGCTTTTTTAGTAAGATTAATAACGACGCTGTTTGGTTCGTAATGTGCAGCTGCAGGATTTTTGCCGCCTTTACCTCGCGCACCAAATGCGAGCCCTAGCTTACCGTTTAAACTTAATGCTTTTGGTGGTAAGTCTAATGCTTCAGCTAAATCCATTAGTCCATCGTAAGCTTGGTTTAGATTCTTTTGGCGCTTAGCTTGTTCTACCCAATTACCAAACTCTACACCTCTAAAGCCAAACGTTTCACCAAACGTATCAGGCGTTACATTTTCAGCATAGCGTTCTGGTCCTATGCGTTCAGCATTAACCGGCTTACGCATACTAGGTGTTTCTTTTATTTTCTGTAGCGTTTGCTCGACTTCTTCGCGATTATTTTTAAGGTGATCTCTGGCTGCACCTAAATCATCAAATGACTTTATTTTTAAAACACCGCCTGCACCTTTCCACCCTAAATAAATATCTTTAGTGTATCGATCACGGTAAACACTTATTTTGCTTTTCTTGCCACTTGTCGCATTAGCGTTGTCAGTCTGTTCGGCTTTGATTACTTTAGTTAGCAGTGCCTGTACGTTACTTAACGTTTCGCTAGCGCCATCATAAACAGGGCGCCCATTACGCTCTATAAAATAAAACACCTTGCTAGGCGAGTATGTTTTACCGCCAAATATAGAAAAACTACCAGAAGAAATTCGGTAATCTGCAACGTTTTTTAAGGTGTCAATATCAGCCTTTGCAATAGAAGGTATAGCGTCAACAACAGCGGCTAGCTTTGAGCTATGATTACGCATTCTTTGCATAACGCTTGCTACGTTACGATCACCACTCATTAAGTCTGCGGCAAATGACTTTAACGTATTAACTTTTTCAGCCCATCTTGCAACCTTACGAGCAACTCGTGGCTTTGATGGTATTTCACTTCTCATCGCAGCAATTAGCGCTGCTGACTCCGCATTAGCTCCTTTTTCTACAAGCTCTTTGTAGTTAGGCTCAGGCCATGCTTTGCTTAATGGTAACTCAGTCGTGCTTTTCTGATCTTGTATTGCCTCACTAAAACCACCCCATGCATCTTTACGTGCGCCGCCTAGCTTTTCGCCAAAGTCATCAATGCTTTCTTGTGGGCTAGCTTGTTCTTTCTTGTTTGATGGTTGCTTGACTGTTGCTTGACTATTTTCCGCTGGGATCGTGTCGCTCTTATTTTTAGGTGGGGAGCTTTGCTTTTGCTCTTTTTGAATGTAATAAACAGCCCAAGATAGCGCATCTATTTTTTTACGAGTCTTGGTGTCTAGCGTATAAATTCCGTCTTTTACCTGATTTTCGGGATCGTTGCTCAGCTCTTTAATCCAAGCATCTAGCTCATTAGCTGTATAGTTTTTCGATAGCTCAACACGGTCCCAGCCATAAGCCTTCCGATTTTCAGGCAAAGAAAAACCGCTCTTAGGCGGCTCTGCATTTTTATTTGGCTTAATCGTGTCTGGCGGTGGCGCTTTATCATAGCCAAACTCTTTACGTAGTTCGCTGTAAGCTTGGCGATTAATGCTTTGCGGTGTATCGCTGTTAAACTCTTGATACGTTTCAAAGGAAGATTCTGCAAGTGCTTTATCAATGGCTGGTTCATAACCTTCTTCTATTTTAGCTATGGCAACATCAAAGCCTGGTGCTCCCTTTTTTAGCCCCTGCTTCTTAGCTTCACTTTGCAGCCACTTGCGCTTAGTGGTTTTTAGTATTGGCGGTAGCTCAGCTTGCTGGTCAGTAGTTGCCGGCTCTTGTTCAATTAATTTACCAGTTTCGGCAGTTTCAACGGCCTTTTTTTCAGTTTGTTTACCATTACCACTATTTAGTTTACCAGTGGTGGCAAGTTCTTCATTACCAGTGGCATTTAGTTTACCAGCATTGCCTTGCGTTTCAGTGCTGGGCATTTCCTTGGCCAATGGCACTAACTGCTCAATTGGCGCATTTAAGCGGGTTACTTTTACGGTTTCATCTTTTTCGCGGGCGGCTAGCCACTGGTGATGGCCGTCTAGTACATATCCATCATTCGATACCAATATAGAGCGGTTGCCGCCCTCAAATTCCATTGCCTTTTTAACTTTGGCTGGTGAAAATTCTTGCTGCGTTGGTTTTAATGAGCTTGCTTGCACCTCATCTTTTTCATTGCCAATATCACGCGCTTTCATAAAATTAACCATAGCGCCGCGATTTTCAGCTTTGATTTGTGGCATTTCTGAACGCGGTATATTTTTGGTGCCGCTCTCCTTGGTAAAAGATTGCCACTCATCATCAAGCATTTCACCTGCTATGCTCTTATCTTCTTCGTCCTTTATTTGTGACGCGTCAACCTTTAAAGATAAAGCTTCGCCTTCTTGTTGGTCTAGTTGCGTTTGAGCGTCTTGCTCATTTTGCGCAACCGTATCAGGGTTTTTATCCGCTGCCGGCTGTTCTAAATCTTGCTTGGTGCCATCATCACCTTTAATCGTCCAGCCAAAGCCATTATCAAAACTAACCGCTTTTGTTTTGTGGCCGGCTCTGCGTGCTGCTCGCGCTTCTTTGCTTAATAGCGCAGCGCGTTTGGTTTTAAATGCTTCACCATTTTTAGCCACGTTAACGCCGCTTTCGTTACCAGCAAAGATAATATCTTTTTGTGGTAATAAGTTTTGCGAGTCTTTACCGGCTTGCTTAACCTGCTCTGCTGCGCGCTGCTGTGGTCGGCCATCTTCACCAAAAATAATATCCTTTTGGTCAATACCTTTAGGCTGTGACTCAAGATCAGCTTGTGCTTGCTCGCGCATTTCACGGTTTCTAGTTTGCTCTGTCGTTGGTAGCTTGCCTTGCTCTGGCACTACTTGGCCGTCTATTGGTGCATTGTCTATACCTTGCGCGTTTTGAGCGTCTGGGCCTAATAACTCGCCTTCGTGTTGGTATTTAATAGGACTAAAGCGATCTTCTGGCGTTGGTGACTTGTCAAACGCTGCCGCTTTTACTCGCTCGTCCACAGTAGGTGCGTTGTTGCCTGCTTCTAAGTCTCTTAGCGACTGTTGCGCTGGGCTTGTAAGCATATCACCATACTGGCCGGCTGCTTTTGCTGTCTGGTCAAAGCCTGCTTGTCTTGCGGCTGTTGGCGCATCGTAATCAATATCATCATTTTTAAATACAGGCGTTTCGGTATCTTCTGGTATGGTTTGCGCTGGTTCTGCTTCTGCTTCTGCATCCGTTTCTGGCGCTATTTCCGGCTCTGCTGCGGCTGCAAATACGGGGTCATCAATACCAAATTTTTCTTTCATTGTGCGCGCAACAATTGCTGACGCTTCAACCTCTGTAAAACCTTGCTTAATGGCTGAGTCGTATTGCTGCTTTTTAACTGTTTCAATGGCTTCTTCTGGCGTTGCGCCTGCTTCAACAAGCTGATCGGCACCGTTTTTAACTGCTTCTGCTGATTTTTGCTGATAACCCATTACTTTTTGCGCCGTTTCTGAGCCCGTGCGCATCACACCACCAACCGTAAGACCGCCTACGAATGCTTCGTCTAGCCCTTCAAATTCATCAATATTTTTACCTGCACCCCATTGCGCTAAGGCTTCTTGCCCTGTTTCGGTTAATCCCTCGCCTACGGCACCTTTAAATAATCGCTTTACAAAGCTTGGATCGCGTACAGCGTCAACAAGCTCACCCTTGCCCATACGTTTAGCTGTTTCGACTACGCCATCTTTTAAAAGGTCTTTACCAAGCTGGCCCATGCTAACTTTGATACCTAAGCGCTCAAGCAGCATTTGACCTGAACCTGACGCGACAGCTCTCGCTACATTCTTTTCATCTTCTGGCTGTTTCTCGTAAGCTTCTTGGGATAAGCCTCCGGCAAGCGTAGCTGCGCCAATTGGGTTTGCCGCTGCGGCCATATAAGGTAATGAGCCCGCAACCAACTCACCTGCGTAATTACCAAAATCTTTTAATCCACCAATGTCTTTGTATGATTTAACTGTTGGTTCGTATGCCTTTTGTTCTTCAACATTTCGTTCAATGCCTTTTTCAGCCCACTGGTCAACTTCTGCGCCAGGTCTAAGCTTATCAGCAAGCCAGCTATCAAAAGGTCCAGGCTTTAGTACGTTAAGCTCTCGCTTTGTAGGCTCTGGCTTCTCACCAATAACATCTGTTAACCCCTCAGCCGCGCGATAACCTATCTCTTGTAACTTATCAACACCTGCCCCTAGCGCTGCGGACATGCCTGATTCTGGCTCCGACACAGCTTCTGCCTTTATTTCGCTAGCACCAATAAGTCCGCGCTTAACAGCTTCATCATAAGCCTCTTTTTGAGGTCCTTTTAATAAGCCGCGCTTGTCAGCCTCTTGCAGTGCAAGTAATCTTTCATTGTTCATGTGCTATTTCTCTCCAGAGCTGCCGTAGATAAAACTCATTAATTCATCATCACTAAAGTCAGCATATCCTTTGTTTCCACTCCCTCCCTCTGGGGGGACTTCTACGGCTTGTTTGCCATAAATCTCACCCAGCTTATTCTTACGCTGCTCAAACTGGCTCCTAACTGCCGCTATCGCTTTCTTTTTTAACGCCTCGTCATCCGAACCTTTTTTAGGCTTCCCGTAGGTGTACTCTATTTCAGCAAGGGCGCTCGATTCGTCCTCGATTATTTTTACCCTTGCCTTTCGGTACTCGGACTCTTGAGGGGCTTCTTTTTGCTGTGAACCTGTTTGCAAGGTTCCTTCTATGCTCTTCGCGTGGCGGCGATACATTTCGGGGCTTTTTGCTATTTCCCTTGCAACAAATACAGGTCTTAATTCTCCTAGAAAGCCCTTAGTGTTAAAAGTAGATACTGGATCGTCAGGCTCTGTGGTGCCTCCTCGTGTCACCGGCTTAACCTCTTGATTGCCGTTCTTGTAAGTAACGAGCATAGACATAGCAAACTTTTCGCCGTCCACTTTTCCGTCTGACCGTACGTCACTCAACTTTTTATCGCGTGGTACTGGTATGAACGAGTAAAATTCAGAGTCCACAATTTCAGAATTCTGCACAGGATCATACTGGCCTACAGCCTTTTTAAATCGATGACTGTAAATATTATTAATGGCACCAGTGAATTCAGGTGAGTTAAACCGTGCAACTTCGCCCGTTTTTGCAACTTCGCCCATGACTCGCTGCACTGTATCAACGCTTTCTCCTGCCTGCTTTTCAAATAATCGGCGTGGATCCAGGTGTGGATTACGCTTAAATACTGCCTCGTACTCTTCGGGTAGCGGACTATCTTGCTCTAATAGGTCAAAAGCGGCGGGCAAGATAGACATGTCTTTTTTATGGGTATCCTGTTTTTCTTGGTGGTTTCGCTCCCATTGGGTGTTTTTTTGATTTTCTTCAAAGTTACGATCCACGCTTTTTAACGTGTTAGCTCTATACAGCTGAGTACTATCGTACTCTTGCTGCTGAAACTCGTTATCCCGTTCGCGCTGCATTGCGTCTTGCTTATCTATTTGAGCTTGTCTGTCTAACCCGTCTTGATAACGCTGATCGTTTCGCTTATCCATATCAGCTAACCGGGCTTTATTGTCCTTGCGTGCTTGATGGCGTTCCATCATTTCAAAGCCCTTTAACGCCCCGTCTACAAATGCGCCTGCCATACATTACCCCTTAAAGTGAACCTGCCGCTAAGCCTATTGCTGCGCCTATTGCTGCGCCCCAAGGCCCGCCAACCGAACCAGCTTGCGCGCCTGCCATTGCCCCTGCCACGGCACCTGTACCAGCAGCGCTAATTTGCGCTGACTTCTTTTGCTGTTTTAGGTTTTCGTTAGTCATATCGCGGTTTTGCTCCATATCAGATAGAGATTTAAGCGAGCCTGTGGCCTTGTTTTTTGTGCTTTGGCCGGCCTGTAAGATTGAATAAGCCATTATTTACCACCTATATCAGCTAGAGACTGAGGCGCGCCGCCTTGCCCCGTTAGAATTGAGTTTTGCAAATCATCTACTGACTCGCGTGTTTCGTTGTTTACAGAGGCCGTTGTTAGGCTTTTTAATAAACCTGTATTGGCGCTGCTTTGCTTTGTTTCATCTGGCGTTAAACCGTATCGTCCCAAGCGTTGCGACTCGGCCACTTTCGATTGATTGAAAGAAGTGCTTATATTTTTTTCATTGCGCGCCATCTGTTCATTTAGCAACTTGTCGCTTGTCGCTAAGCCAAACAATTCCTCCTGGACCGGTAAGAAGCGCGTTTTATAATCTTCAAATTGCTGGCGAGTTAGATCGGCTAAGGCGTTTTGATATTTATCGGTTCTAATGCTTGAGCTATCAACACTGTAAATATCGTAATCAAATTCTTCTTCCATAGGTTTCTCCTATACGGTCCAATTGTTGGGGTCGTTATTGCTTGCTAAGTTGAGACTCATATTAACCGCCTCCCATTAGTGATTTATTTACATCGCTTGGGGTTGCTGCGTTAGAGTTAATCACTGCGTCAGGCTTTGGGGGTGGCAAGTTTTTATAATAGCTTCCTGCCGCACCTGCAACCGCGCCAGCAGCACCTAAAATAGAGTCACTTTGTTGTCTGCTATTATTTGCATCGTTAAATGCTTTTTGCTGTGAGCTTGAAGCAATATCGCTTAGCGTTGCTGTAGCTTCCTGTGACTGTCCTTGTCCCATAGCCATTACATTGCTCATCTTGCCTGTATAACGCTCCTGCCCTGCAACCTGTGAGCGTGATTTTGCATCGCTTGTTACTGACGCTTCGTTGTCGGCCATATCGCTAACAACGTTTTTAAACTTGCCGCTATTTGGGTTTATGCCGTTCGCTTCCATACTTGAAAGTGCGTTGTTAGTGCCTTCTGAGAATGACTTTTTATAACCAAGGTTAGTATTCTCGGCTATATCATCGTATACGTTTGCGTCATTGGCTTGCTTTGCTTCGTCAATAACTTGGTTTTCAAACGGTACGATGCTTTCTTGGTAGTAAGCCCATTCTTCGCCATATACTTTGGCAAGCTCTTTTTCGTACTCTGTTTCTTTGACTTCGTTGGACTTACCCATGAATCTTAATCCCCTAAAAAGTGTCGCCACACGGTTAAACCATCACGCACGCCAGCGTGAGCCCAGCCATGTAAGGGAGCTACTTTGTTAAACCCGCGTCTAGCGGTTGCAAATTCGATAAATTGAGCCTTGCCGCACTTAGCAAGCCTAATGATGTGATGTAGGTAACGCTGCGTAGCATTCCCGCCGTGGCAAGACGCTACGGTTATTTCGATAAAGGTTTGGTTTTCAATGTGACGAGGCCACAAAATAAAGAAACCATCTGGCACCAAAAACAAAAAAGCCCGCTCGTTTGAGCAGGCTTTGTCGATTTCTTGGTATAGGTGTGGGTCGTTTGCAATGTTACCTATTCGAGTTATTGGCTCTTTAAGCCGATCACGGTGTTTATCCCATGATACGCATTGCAGATAAGACTTTTCCATTATGTAGAAATACTAACCTATATTGGGGGGTTTATCCATTACCCTAAAGCGCTTCCCTTCTTGAATATTTGAAATAGAACGTCTTGTTGAGAAACTTTAGGGTAAACGGTGCCTGTAAAGGCATCGTTTATAGGTGATGCGTTAGTGCTAACTCTTAGTGATATTGCATACGTAGTGTTCGCATTGATAGTTAACGTTGTGTCCTCTACGCCCTCAGCGCCTTGCCCTGTGTTTGTAGCTAAGCTAGTTCCTGATGTTGTTCTTACATGAAGTGTCGTTGACTTATATTGATTTGATCCACTTTCTCCTGAATCGGGAATACTAACTTTTATCTTTCTTATATATAGCGTTCTTGTGAATGTCGCGCTAGCAATGTTAAGTGTCGCTATTTGGGTTTGGCTTGCGCTTATTTGCGTTAAGTTGACAGGCTTGGTTATTGTATCCGTAATATCACCGCTCAAATTCTCCGCATAAACAGTGCCGTAAAAGCTCGCGTTCTGACCAAACAATTCATTGATATACGCTTGATTTATTTGCGCTGAGCCAATGGCCCCATTAGCAATGTACGTAGTTACATTTGAACTCAAGATTTTACTAAGTCCTGCGAATGGGCCAAGAGAAGGCTTACCAGTTACGCTGTCATAAGCAAGTGAGTTTAAGTATGCCAATGAGCCAAGCGCTGGCTTGCCTGTCACATCGTCATAATCTACTGAGTCTTTAGCGGCTAAATCGCCAAGCGTAGGCTTTCCGCTCAAGTCTGAATAACCTAAACTGCTTAAAAATGCGAACGCTCCAAAGTTTGGTTTACCGCTTAGGCTATCGTAGCTAACCCCGTCCTGTGTCGCTAAAGCGCCCAAACCGGTTACTTTAGAAGAAGCTATTGCGCCAGTAGATGACATTACAACGTTTCCGTTGGCATCCTTTATTGTTACCGATTTAAGCGTTGCGCTATTGGCGTACATGTTGCCACTTGGGTCAATTGAGAAGTTACCCGCCCTAGCGCCGGTTATTCTATTGTAGTTTATTGACGGTGTAGTTAATGACGATCCGACAGTCACGCGATTAGATAGTAAGTCATCAGTAACTAAGCTTTTTATAAATGCCTCGTCAATAATTGCAGTATTAATAACTGTCTTACTATCTGACACCGCAAACACAGGCGTTAAGTTAGTAGGATCTTGATCCGTAATAACCGCAAGCTTTGCGCCTTTAATGGCAAAAATAGGCTCAACACCATCATTAACTAGGCCTACACTTGTTGTTAGGCCTGCTACTGTAGATTTAACGCCCCATAGCGCACTGTACTCACCTTCATTGGTGGCTACTGTTTCACCTAACACCTGCAGTGATGCGCCTATGCTATCTCCATTCTCATCTTCTATTTGAGCTTTCAGTGTTTGGCTAGCGCTACTAATGGCGCTATTAGCTTGTGATTTAGTGTAGTAACTATTATATAAATCAGCGCCTATGCTTGAGCCGTTTGGATCTTCAATGGCACTTTTTAGCTGCGTAGTTGCTGAACTTATCGCGCTATCAGCTTGTGTTTTTGTGTAATAGTTGGTTTGAAGTAATGAATTTACATTGCTAATCTCAGTATCAAACTCTGATCCAAGACTTGTGACAGCTGAGCTTATAGCACTATCTGTATCCGTTTTCGTATAATATGTCGTTTCAAGTCGTGATGCTAAATACCCAATGCCATTGCCCAGCGATGATTGTAACGAGTCCGCAGATTCACTAATTGCACTATCTGTATCAGCTTTCGTGTAATAATTAGTTTGCAAACCCGCACTCAAGTCGCCTATATCGCTATCAAGTGTTGACTTTAAAGCTGTTGTAGCTTCGCTTATTGCACTGTCCGCATCGGTTTTGGTGTAGTAATTCTGCTCTAACCCAGCGCTTAGTTCGCCTATGTCAGTATCAATCGTAGACTTTAACCCGGTAACAGCTGAGCTTATCGCTAAATCTGTTTCAGTAGTTGTTGAGTAGTTAACGTATAGATCAGCACCAATGCTTGATCCGTTAGGGTCCTCGATGGCGCTTTTAAGTTGCGTTGTCGCTTCTGCAATGGCGCTGTCTGCCGATGCTTTCGTGTAGTAATTGGTTTGTAACTCTGCTGTTACAGTCTCTAAAGCTTCATCGTCACCGCCTTTTATAGCCGCACGTAAAGCCATATCTGCACTGGCTATTGCTTCGTTAACGTCTGCGCTAGTGAAGTAGTTATTAACTAAATCTGCTTTTACATCGCCTACACTGCTATCAAGCTTTAACAGGTCTTGAGCGGTTGCTTGTGTCTTGCTTACGAAAGTAGTTTGCAGTTGGTACAAGCTAGATTTACTTTCCTCTATAGCAGAATTTAAAACAAATATAGACTCTGCTAGCGCTTGTTGCTCGTTCGCAATAACGCTTTGCTTGCTGATTATATCCGCTTCCGATAGCGTTCTTCGATTTTCGGCCAAGTCATTTGCTAACGCGTTTTCTATTGCGGCTTGTGCGCTTGGCTCAAATTCAGCCCTTAGCTGTTGGTTAGCGCTTGCGGTTGACTGCTCCGCATCTACTTTAGTTTGGAACTCGTTAAATAGCGTTGCGCCCAGGCTATTACCTTCTGGATCTTCAATCTCGCTTTTTAAAACGGTTGTAGCCTGGCTAATTGCTTGATCTGTTTCCACTTCGGTTCGGTAGTTGTTTTGCAAATCAGAGGTAATGCCGCCAATATCGCTATCCAACGTTGATTTAAGTGCGGTTGTTGCTTCGCTTATCGCTGTGTTTGTGTCTACCTTTGTTGAAAAGTTAGTGTAAATATCCGCTGCTAAACTATCGCCGGCAGGATCTTCAATAGCACTCTTTAACTGCTGGGTCGATTCTGAAATAGCGAGATTTATTTGCGCTGTAGTAGAGTGATTATTCTGCAAGTCCGCAGCAACACTTCCTATGTCGCTGTCTAAAGCAGATTTTAGCGCCGTGGTAGCTTCACTTATTGCGCTATCAGTATTTGCTTTTGTGTAGTAAGCATTAACCAGCGTTGCACCTAGGCTGTCACCGCTAGGATCTTCAATAGATGATTTTAATAGCTGATCCGCTTGCGCAATTGCGCTATCAGCATCCGTTTTAGTGTAATAATTTTGGTCTAAGCCTGCGCTTATTTCGCCTATATCGCTTTCAATATCAGAACGTAACGCGGTTACTGCTGAGCTAATAGCGCTATCCGCATTAACCTTTGTATAAAACTTGTCGTAAATTTCAGCCGACAAGTCACCAACGTTTGAGCTTAATTGAGTAGTTAACTCACTCAATGCGTTGTCTGTATCGGTTTTCGTGTAGTAATTAACTTGAAGGTTTGCGGCTACGCTTTCGCCTTCTGGATCTTCAATTTCAGATTTAAGCGCTAGCACTGCATTTACAATAGCCTCGTCTACAGTTGCCGAAGTATCGTAATTATTTAATAAGGTAGCTGATACGCCGCTTATGCTTGATTCGAGTCTGTTAATTTCCTGCGCTGTAGCAAGTACGTTCCCTGCAAATGTTTCGCGTAATGTGTAAAGATCTGATTGGCTATCGCCAAACTCAGACCGCAAAGCAAAAATAGATTCAGCAAGTGCGCCCTGCTCGTCAACAACCACTTGTTGCTTTGAAATTATCTCTGCTTCAAAGTTTAATCGCTTGGTGTTCGTTTCATCATAAGACAAAGCATTTTCAATAATTGCTTCGCTTAATGGCTCGTACTCTGCGCGTAATTGTGTGTTTAATTCAGCTATGGCACCGTCTGTATCTGTTTTTGTGTAATACTTTGTAAATAATTCAGCGCCTAAGCTATCACCTTGCGGATCTTCAATAGCTGATTTTAATAACGTTGTAGCATTACTAATGGCACTATCTGTTGCTACATTAGTGTAGTAATTAGTTTGCAAGTCGGCGGTAATGGTTTGCACCGCACTGTTATCACCGTCATCAATCGCCTGTAAAAGCTCCGTTTTAAGAGCGCTAACACTGCCGGCTATCGCACTATCCGCATTTACTTTCGTGTAAACATTCTCGTAAATATCAGATTGAAGATCATCAAGGTTTGAATTTAACTGCGTTGTAGCCTGTGTAATCGCCTGGTTAACTTCTGTCGTAGTTGAGTAATCAGTAAATAACGTAGCACCAATGCTATTACCGTTTTCATCTTCTATTTCAGATTTTATTAATTGCGTTGCCTGACTAATGGCTGTGTTTGTATCCGTTTTAGTGAAGTAGTTGCTCTGTAGGTCTGCGGCAACTTCACCAATATCACCATCTAGAGTAGATTTTAGGGTTGTTGTCGCTTCGCTAATCGCGCTATCGGCTTGTGTTTGAGTGTAATAATTTGTTTGTAAGTCCGCTGTAATAGCCAAAGATAAAGCTTCATCACCATCATCAATCGACTTTAATAATTCAGACTTTAACGCTGTTACACTTCCGGCTGTCGCATTGTCTGCTTCTACTTTTGTGTAAACGTTTTCGTAAATGTCAGACTCTAGCCCACCAATAGCAGAGTTGAATTGATTTACTGACTCGCTAATAGCAAGGTTAACGTCTGCTGTTGTTGAATATTCTGAAAACAACGTTGCGCCCAGGCTTTCGCCTTCTGGATCTTCAATGGCGCTTTTAAGTATGGTTGTGGCTTGGCTAATGGCGCTATCGGTTGCTGTTGCCGTGTAATAGTTGGTCTGCAAGTCGGCTGTAATAGATTCAGATAAGGCCGTGTCGCCATCTTCAATAGATTGCACTAGCTCAGACTTTAATGCCGTCACACTGCCGGATATAGCGCTGTCCGCTTCGATTTTAGTGTAAACCGATTCAAAAACATTTGATTCAAGATCATCAATGCTAGAATTTAGAAGTGTTGCAGCTTGGCTAATGGCGCTATCGGTTGCTGCTGATGTGTAATAGTTATCCTCTAAGTTTGCTGAAACATTGCCAATATCACCATCAATTGTAGACTTTAAAGCTGTTGTCGCTTGGCTTATTGCGCTGTCGGTTGCTGCTGATGTGTAATAGTTATCCTCTAAGTTTGCTGAAACATTACCAATATCACCATCAATTGTAGACTTTAAAGCTGTTGTCGCTTGGCTTATTGCGCTGTCGGCTTCTACTTGTGTATAAAAGTTTTCATGTAGATCAGCATTAACGCTTTCAATGCTAGAGTTCAGTTGTGTGCTAGCTTCACCAATTGCGCTATCAGTATCCGCAGCCGTGTAATAGTCACTCGTTAAAACCGATTGAAAACCGTTTTCGACTTCTGACTTTAATGCGGTTGTCGCTTCACTTATCGCACTTTCAGTATCGACCTTAGTAAGATAATTTACCTCCAAGTAAGATTTATTACTTTCAACCTTGCTGTCTAACTGAAATATTTTAGACGCGCTAGAACTTATACTATTTGAAACAGCTTTATCAAGCGCAGTAATGCGTGCACTACTGTCATTAAATTGAGTTTCTATTTCAGATATAGATTGCGCTAACGCTTTCGACTCGTCCGTTATCGTTTCTTGGGTTCTTATAATACCTGCAGTTATAACTTCTTGGCGCTCTATAGCTTCATCATTAGCAAGCGCATTTTCAATAATTGACTCAGCTAAAGGCTCGAACTGGCTGTTTAATTCAAAAATAGCGCGTGATACGGCTTGTTCAGTGTCAACCTTTGTCGAGTAATCAGTGAAAAGCGTTGCGCCCAGGCTGTTGCCTGTAGGGTCCTCGATGGCACTTTTTAGTAATTGCGATTCAGTTGCAATGGCTAGATCTGATTCTACTTTGGTGTAGTAATCATTCGTTAATGTTGCGTTTACGCTTGAAAACTTTTCATTGAAGTCAGTCGTTAACGCATCATCAAGATCGCTTATTGCTTCGTTAACTTGCGTGTTTAGTTGCGAGCTTAGCTGCGTTGTCGCTTGGCTAATTGCGCTGTCGGTGTTTGTCTTTGTGTAATAGCTCTGATCAAGTAGCGATGTTATTTCTTCTTTCGCGTCATTATCACCGCTTTCAATCATTGAACTTAGGTTTGTTACCACCTGGCTAATTGCGCTGTCCGTTGCAGTTTTGGTGTAATAATTTGTTTGCAGAGTTGCGCCCAGGCTATCGCCGGTAGGGTCCTCGATGCTGCTTATTAGCTGCAATCCGTATGCTGTTATAGCACTGTCGGTTTCTACACTTGTGTAATAGTCGCTGTTAATTAACGCCGCCAAACTATCGCCACTTGGGTCCTCTATTTCGGCTTTTAATTGTTCAGCCGAAAAGCTTATCGCACTATCTGTACTTGTTTTAGTGTAATAATTTGAGTCAAGCAGAGCGCCAATGCTATTGCCGGCAATATCTTCTATTTCAGATTTAACGGTTTGCGTAGCTTGAGCGATTGCCTCATCTGTTGTCGCTTTTGTGTAATATGTACTCTCAATATCACCCGAAAGAGCAAGCCCGGTTGCCTCTATTTCAACTCGTATCGTTTCCGCTGCCGCTGCTATCGCTTCACTTGCCTCAGCCTTTGTAAGAAATTCAGCTTCAATACGCGCATTAACACCTTCAAGCTCAGATTCAAAAAGCGTGAATTTAGTTGTATTGTTAGTCCAGTTTTCATCGTTAATTGCCGCAGACTCGATTAGCTGTCTTGCTAATGAGTCATTGCTTATTTCTACTGACTCAATGCGTGATCTGGCATTCGCAGCAACTTCCTTGGCCTCGCTGGTTTCATCCGTAAGATCCTCAACCTCTTGGCGTATCTCCGGTATTTCAGTTTTAAAGCTGCTTATCTCGCTTTGCATTTCTGGAATGTCAATTAGGTGCTGATCAACAATCCCTCTTATCTCAGGAATATCGACAAGCGTTTTATCAACATCGGCACGTATTGCGGGAATATCAATTAAGTTTTGATTTACGTCCTCGCGCAATGACGGTATATCAATTTTAAATTGGTCTATATCGCTTTTAAGTGCTGGTATCTCAGTAAGCTTTATATCTTCTATGCTAGTTTTTAATAAGGGTAGCTCAGCTAGGTTCTTATCAACATCAACTCTCAATTCGTTAATATCTATGCCTATATCATCAATATTAACTTTTAATGCGGGTACCTCAGTATCAACCAATTCACCAAGCATAAAATCAAGCGCAGGTATCTTCCCAATTTCAGACGTTAAAAACGTCCCTAAGTGAGACTTCTCAATCTTGCCGCCAATTTCACCCAAGATTAATTCAGCAGAGTTAACCGTTTCTGCATAGATACCGCTTGCGCCTTGGGTTGGCCCTTTCATATCAACGACATTTACGAAGCGGACCCAGTAATAATATTTAGAGCCCATATTTACAGCGTCGCTAAATATATCCGCAACTTCTGTCGCTATGCGCGTTGCAGTGCCAAATATATCTTGCTCACTTCGCCATATTTCAGCATACGCATGGCCTCTGTACGTTGGGTGATCCCATGTTATTGCTATAAAAGTAAAGCCGCCTGTAGCAGTTAAGCCAACCGGCGCGTGCGGTCTCTCTACTCCGCCGGTTGAAATAGGCAAGCCGCCGGCGTTTGTGCCACCATTAGCATTATTGATAAGCGCGTTGCGCTTCATATCATCTAAGTTAACTAAGTCGCTAACCAGTAAAGCGCGATTATCCCCTTTGCCACGTTGACCGGTTAAAATTTCAATGTTTTCGGCCATAGCACTATCAGCCGGCTTTTGCTTTCCCTGTCTGACAATGCCAGGAAACACACCTTTTTTTAATTTAGCCATTAAGCGGCAACCTCGCGCATAGTTGTGGCAATAGAAATACTGTGGATAATACCTTGACCGTAAACCTCAAAGGACCATGAGTTACCGCGTGTGTTTGGTAGTCTAAAAGCTGATTTTGGTATTTGACCTGGTTCTAAGTGCAAGACGACTTCGTTGTCAGCATAAATATAAAGCCCTGCAAGCTGCGTATCGACACCTTTAACCATCGCGCACGCAAAGCTTAGGTCATTAGCCGAAAACTCTTTAGAGCGCCATTCATAGCTCATTAGTGATAGGCTAGAATCCCACTTACTAAGGTTTGCGCCCTGGCATGTATACAAAACATCATCAACAAGACTGTTGAACCCGCAAATTGCTGTGGCTGTAAAATGCCTAAAATCACCATTGCTCGGATCAAAAATAAACGCTTTATCTAAGTTGGCACCGTAAAAAGCAAGATAGCGCCCCTCCTGGTGGTAAGCTTCGATAGTGCTTGGATCGTACTCCTGCCATTGCTCACGCGTTATAACTTGATTGGTTAGCATTGTTAAACCGCCACTTGTTAAACCTATTAATCCGTCAGGACTAGCGTATATGAGCGTGCCATTTACAATGACTGCAGATCTAGCGTTTGTGCACGATTGGTTAGACTCTAGCTTTTGACCCGCCATTGAGTCAGGGCTTATACCACTAAATAAATATGGGTAGCCTTTTGTTAAAACAGCTAACGTATTGCCAAGCGCAGCAACGGTTACTATTTCGTGCTCAGTTGTTAGCTGGTAAGCGCTAGGCCAAGCGTAAGGAAGGTATGACTCACTAAAGCAAACTGTGCTATCAAAAAAACCAGCCAATATGCCGTTTGCCATCGACGTTAAACCAATCATGTTTTCGTTGGGCATTTCATAATCGTATGTATCAAGTGATGAACCTAACTCGTCCGTTGGAATGTTATCTACAAATTGGTTTTGTGAAATTGGTATCTCTGCCACAAACAAGTAATCAGCTATGCCGCCGCCGGTTGCCGTTCTGTATATTCTGCGGTGCGTTATATTTGACGCATTTACATTTGGCGGCGATAAAGCAAGCGTTACGTATGTGCCTTCTTCGTCTGGGTATCTAATGTCAAGACGCTGTGATGCTTCGCCCGGCGAGCCTTCTTCGCCCTGCTCAGTTACAAACGTGTGCGTGTAGTAGCGCGTTTCGTCATCATTAGGATCTATTTCATCGGTTGCCGCATCGGTAACAATGGCGATTATCGGCACTTCTGGCGATTGAACGCCAAGACGATAAGCACTAGCAGGCATATTAGAACCGCTAAAAATAGCGTTGTTAGTTACTTTTGGGTAACCATCACCCGTAAAGTAAACACGTTGCCAAGGATCGTCAGCAATCGGGCTCGCGACTGCGTTAACCACTTTATCCCAGGCGAACCAATGTTCATTTAAGTGCTGGTAAATGGTTTTTGCGTTTGGTAGTACAGATATACCGGTTAGTGCTGGACGCTTTAGAGGGGAAAGATTGCCATTATCAAAATGACAACCATACGCTTTAGATGCTGATTCATTGGGGAGTAAACGAGGATCGATTTTAGGCCGTTCACCGGCAAAAGTTTTAACGGATATTGCAGGCATAGGATTCGCTTATTTTAGTTTGAGTAGTTTGAAGGGGATTGGTTTAAAGGTTTATTACTTTTCGTTCCCACTTGTGAGCGCGCTTGCAGTGGTTAGCTCCATCAAAAGGCTTTGCAAGAAAATCAATCACACGCATTTGATAGTGGTAGCGCTTATCGTGCGATAGCCTAAAGCTGCGTGCTGAAATTGACTCAAGCCTAGTGCCGTGGCTAATGCTGCAAATAGCTATGTCTATGCTGTATAAGCTATTGAATGCCCATGAGCTACCGAACAGCGCAACTATGGATAAAATAACAAAAGGACCAATAAACAAAAGGCCACATAAAATGTAGCCTATTAACGTTCTTAGCGTTTTTAGTGTCGTTAGCATAGTGTTCTCACTTACTCAAAAAATGCCTTTCTAGCCAATACAAAAGCTAGACCAAACTGTTTAAATTCACTTTCATCATCAAGCACAAGTACCTTGTTGCCTTCGCATGTTTCAGCATTGAACTTGATAGGGAAGAATTGATCATCGGCACCAAACTCTGTTGCCAATTCAAGCGCCGACTTTAACGCGGATAGTCCATTTTGATTAGTTTCTGTTAACGAGATATCTAATCCTTTGAATGTTATCCCGCGTGACTTCGCTATTTTATGAGAGTAGGGTTCAAGCACTTGCTCAACCGTCTTAACGTCTGGGCGCTCTGGTTCTTCGGGTAGTGGCTTTGGCGTTGGTTCTATTAGCTCGCCATCCTCACCCGTTACCGTCTCAAGCTCTGAGTTTTCAAGCTCAACCGCTTTAGCTTGTTTTAAGTAATTAAGATATTCAGCCGCCCATTGGTATTGTTCTAACTCTGATTGCAAAGCAGCGAATTTATCAATGTGAGTAACCTTACCCATATCTACAAGTTGACCAATATCTTTAGCTATTGGCGCTTGCTTTAGAGTAGGCCACCCCTCAGCATTAAGCAGAGGGTTTTGTTCATCATCAAGCACTACAAATTCAATAATTTTATTTGTCATTTTTAATCCACCCTAATGGCTCAACAATACGTGCGGTTCCTACTTTTACAGTGTTTCCGTTGGTATCGAGCATGGTTGTTTGATTGTCTGCGATATGAATTTTACTATCATCACCCCAATCACCATCGTATTTAAGCTCGGTATACGCGTAGTTAATAAAGCCTTGTTGGTTTTCAACTACGTTGTAGTTTAGAGCTTTAACACCTACCGACCCAGCATAAATATCCAAAGGGGTATGTTGCGTAGTTAAGGTGTTTGCCCCGATCAACAGGTCTAGGCCACCCCCAAATTGAACGTTGGTTAGTCCTAAATAGCTTTGGTCCTTACCTGCACTGCTTACCGTACTCCCTACTGGAACCTTACCAACCAAGGATTGAACCCATGCTGCTCCTGTTTGAACCTGATTTCGGGAGGTGGCAAAGACCAGCCCCAGCCCCTGCAAATGTCCAAAGGGTTCAGCGTTTGGCGTACTCTCCGTCTGATTAGCCAATGCTTGGTGCTGGAATACCGCCACATTACCTGTAGCAAATAGTGTCGGGTGTGCAATTGAGTTGCTAGATTCTAATAGATTGAACGCTGAGTTTGTTTCAAGCCAAGTATCTCCAAGGTTACTACTGTAACTACACAGAATATTTGTTGAACTAGTCACCTTTCTAGTAAGCGGAAACCTGTTGCCTGAACCGTCAGGGATAGTGGGGCTCCAGCTACCAACCCATCCATCTTTTAAGTCGTCACACTGTAGAATATTCGCAGGATCTCCGATTACCTCTGTCATATTAAACTCACTAGATAAGGAAGCACCTGTAGGCGCAACAACAAAAAAGTATAATTCGTCGCCTCGGCTTACAAAATCATCCGATTTATCCGAAGCTTTAGAGCTGGAAGAACTAGCACTAGCGGGTGTTTGGCCTTGAGACGTTTCTGCCAGTTTTATTATCTCGGGTGCATAGGTCTCAAAATCCAAAGCGTTAGTGGAATTAAAAAACTTGAAAATAAGAACGGTAGGTCCTCCAGTGTAGTCAAAGATTTTCTCTACGAGGGCTATTGTCCCTTTTGAGGGGTTATATATGTAACAAGTCGCCTTTGAATTTTGGTACGTACTAGTCAAACCCAAAGAAGCTAGAGTGTCAAACATTTCAGTAGTAATAGGTACGCGTCCGTAGCTCGTTTCCGTACTGTTAACTTCGGTGCTAGGGGTTACTTGAGAAAATATTCTTGTCGTGAATAGGCGTTCGGTTCCACGATACTCACCACTCTTAACCTTTAAATCTGCCTCAGCAAAATCTTCTTGAGTTAAACCCCACGCTGAATATCGCATGTCACGGCAAACACCACCCTGACCGCTAGCGTATATAACATCATAATATCGTCCGTCAGGTCTGCCAGAGTAGCCCCCTATCCGACCCCAGGGCGAGCCGTGGTGAAATGTGGTCTTACCAGTATCTTCGGGAGTCTTTAGGGAGTAGTCAGTGAATGTGAAACAATTAAGTTGGCTATGCTTATTAGCATCAATTTCATACCAATCCATATTTCCCGTAGATGTCTCCCCAAGGTATGACCCCGAACCTAGAGGGTTGTAACTAGGATGATAAGCGCCTTGGTTAAGCCTATTCACTGTGCCGCAGACTAAAAAGTAGCACTCACCATTTGCGGCCTTGGTGGATATATCGACTAAGTTTAGATGTTTTGCTATAAATAGGCCAGCATAACGTGATTGCGATCTATCAACCACAAATTGTGAGTTTGTATGATATCGGTATGCATCAACATTCGCAGTCCAAAAAGGTAGACTCTCAAAATCCCCATTTGAGGCTCCTATGGGCGTAACCAATCTTGTATTTGTAGACAGCAAGGCACCCGAGGTCTGGGTAGGATCGTTACCTAAACCATTCCAATCCCCATTGCCCGCACCCGCAAAGCTACGACCACGCACACACCATTGATAAAACTTACCTGTGGCATCATCAAAGTAGATATTGTTTTCAGGGTCACTAGCTATTGATATGCGCTGTGCTTCTGTCGCTGTTTGCCAATTAACGCCTTTACCTGCGCTTGAAGAATCGCCTTCATACCAAGCAAAATATGTAGCAGGGCGAACATTATCAGTGACCGTTGTCACTCCATCAATATTCGCTGACTGGCTTTGAATTAAGCCATTAGCGTATACAAACGGGTCAGCATCGTTGATTTCACGTAAGAAAGCTTCAAAGCCCCACATATCTACGCGGTCAGTTACGACTTTATTAGTGTCGGTTTCGCTTGCAAATGCAATCGCTGGGGTTGCGTGGGTTACGCTAATACCCGTTGCACTATCATAGGTGCGAGTACCATCTTCTGCGGGTGGGAGTTTTACAATAAATGAATCTCTATCCCAAGCTCCAACGGAATAGCCCCGATCTGCTACCAGTAGTTTTGTTATCACACCCGCAACAGTTATAACAGGAACGTCTGTTTTTGACGTTCCCGAAGGGGCGGTGTCATTTCTTCCTAGGTGTAATACCTGAGCCCTAGACAGCACTGCGGCCGTGGGGTTTACATACATACCCTGATTTATATTCTCCTCCCCATAGTGCTTACCGAAATGCACAAAACCACTCGCCGCAAACTTTTCATTATTCACAGCACGGCGCGCTTCAAACTCAACTTTACGCATTGCATAAGGGTATGGGTGAATAGTATCAAGCTCAGCAAGCTTTTCATCGTGATCACGAACCATCTGTGACGGTGTTTTAAGTGATTGTTTTAAGCCGTGACTGTCTGTTAATTCTTCGCTTGCGTTATCTGAGTTAAGCCAAGTGCGCAATTCATCTAAAAACAATTGCTTTTGGTTGAACTGAACAGACACTTGCCCAGCGATGCGCGTTAATATCGTGCCGGAAGTATTGCGCACAATTGCATATGTTTTATTTGTGCCTGTAGAGCCCTCAAAGCCACGATCAAGTGTAATGCTTGTATCGCTATTGACCGCTGTAACTTCGTACCAGGTCTTTGCATCTAGCGTGAAAATATCACCAATAGCAATAGCAATTACATCGCTTTGCCAATTTGTATCCACACCAACGACTGATTGATTGTCGTTAGTGACGTTTACTTTACCTACGCGATACCACGCGCCTGCGCTTGCCGTCATTTTACTGCCCCTTCTCTTGCGCCATCATTGCAACGTCTGCTTGGCTTTTTTCACCTAACTGACTTCTAAATGCGTTCATGTGCATTTGGCTCTTATTAGGGTTGGCCGCATATTCAGCATCTTTCATGTATGAACGGTATAAAATCCATTCAATGATTGCGTTTACGTACACATCATCAAGCGCAATTACTTCGCCTGAGTCATTGGCTGCGGTATCAATCGCCGGCGGCGCTTTAGAGTAAACAAGGGTTAAATTAATACCGGTAACAACACCAGGGTAAACGTAGAATGTTTTCGGGTTGCGCTCGTCATAAATATAAAGCTCTACTTCTACCGCTGTTTTACCTGCATACCAAGTATCATAGTTATCATCTAACACTTGTCGATTGTATGGGCCGCGAATAGCCTTACCGGATTCATTGCGAGGAATATCAATAAGCTTTAAAGCATCTGCTGGGAGCGTTTGCTTAACACCTTCAACACACGCAAAGTCGTCAATATCAACGGTGTAAGAGTCAGGACGGCGCAAAACAATAGCTCGTTGAGCGTCATTTAGATAATTTAATAGCTCGTCTTTAGGCCAACGAGTGTAGCCCGGATCGTTTAACAGCTTATTTACGCGCTGTAAGATTTCGTTTGATGTAATAATAGCCATTAGTAAAACACTCTTGTTTGTGAAGGTCTTTGCTCGTCCAGGGCTTCGATAGCAACTTGAAAAGCATCGCGGTAGCCATCGGTAAAACGGCGTTTAAAGTAATCAGACTTTGCCAGATCGGTCCATGCAGTATTAGGCATCATCAACAACGTTGACGCGGCACCATCTGCGATAGCGTCAGCCCAGCGGTTAACAATTGTGTTATCCGCTTCAAAGTCATTAGGTAGAAGGAATTGCGGGGCGATATGGTAAAACACACGCACTTTAGACGATGTGCTGTTTACGGTTACAGTGCCGTTTGACGATACCAAGTAGTCATCTGAGCTTTTAAGCTCGCTACCATTGGCATCTAAAACAAAATCAACACTGACAAACACGTGATCATCATCAATGTTAAGCTCCCCGCTTTGGCCTTTCTCAATTTCTTGAGTGCGAGCTAAAAAACGAGACTCATAACAAAACTTTTGATAGGCGCGACCTAGCTGGTCTTTCGCCATCTGATCAAGAACGCCCCCGCAGCGTTCACGAACTAACGGGATCAAGCTAGATAATTGCGCCATGATTATTCGCCCTGGTCTGTATTTTCGTCAGCTACAGAAGCGCGGAACGCATCACGTACTTTCTTGCAGTATGCTGGTACTGGTTTTTTAGCACCTTCAATAGTTAAGTCGTGCGCTTCAACAAATGTATTAAGCTGATTTGAGCTGTACTTACCTAAGTCGATTTCTTCGCCATCAACGATGATCAACATGCTTGCATCAAGCGCTTCTTGCTTTTCAGCTTCTTCGCGTGCAATGCGTTCTTTTTCGGCCTGTTCTGCTAAGAACTTTTGGCGCTCGATATAGGCTTTAGCATCTTTTTCGGCAACCCAAACTTGGTTAAAGTCTAAGAAGCGTTGAACAAGATCAGACGGCACTGCTGTTGGTTCGCCTTGCTTGAAAATAGTGCGGGTATTACATACGGTGTCTTTTTTAAAAGGCTTCTTACCGATGTAAACGATATTCGTTGTATTGCTCATGGATATTCCCCAATAAAAAGCCCCGCAATGAGCGAGGCTTGATTTAAACGTGTATCTAAAGGCTTAGTAACCTTTGTAGCGGTACTCTAGTTGAAGTACAACTTCGCCGGTTGCCGCAGCTGATCCCGTATTTTTAACAACTAAATCACTTGGACCTTCATCGCCAATATATACAGGCTTAACAAATGCGCCTGCATTGCCAGCACTTGCAGTATCAAAAGCGGTTAAGTCCTTTTTACCACCTGAATGATCAACAACCTGAACTGTTAGCTCAGTGTCAGCGCCTAGCGCATCGTTAATAATACGAACGCCAGTGATTTGCGTGCCGATTGGCAAGCCATCCGAAGCAATAGTTGTAGCATTAGCCGCTAAAGCAGCAAGTGAAACAGTTGCTACGTGTAGCGATAGGTTACCGGCGGCACCTTTATAAAATGTTTCTTTCATAATTTTATCCAATTATTAAAAGTTAAAATGAAAAGCCGGATAGCTCCGGCATAAAGGGCTTACTGTAGAGATACAGCCGTATCAATTACCATCGTGCCGTAATCGTTTACGCGACCTGTTTTGTCAGAGAAACGTACTTTCTTACAACCATTCATCCATACGATAGCTGTTTCGTTCGCATTGCCGTGGTCGGTTTTCTCTGTAGTCATAGAGAAGTGTGAGCCCGAATCAGACTTACCGTAAGCATTCGCAAGCGCTTGACCACCAAGAAGGATTGCACGATCGATAGTTGTACCCGCTTCAACAACTTTAGTTGTCGCTAACTTATCGTTGTTCGATACAGTCACTTGATCACCTGCAAAGAAGCGTACAGGCTTACGATATTGACGAACAAGAATGTTGCGCCACATGATCACATCACCTTTGAATACAGGGTGATTGAAACCTTGGCCGCGTTTCATAGCGCGTGATTGAAGCTCTTGTAACTTTTTATCAGTCGCAGAAGCATAAAGGTCACGCCATTGGCGCGGAGTTACGAATAACAAGAAGAACGGGGACTCGTTAGCCATTTGGTCAGCTTCAAAGCTAATGTGCTTCATTGGGTTAGCTTGTTCTTCCAGGATAAGCGCTAAATCGTCCAGCTTTTCAAGCGTCATAATATCCGCAGCATCAATTCCTTCAAAGCTTGTCGCATCACCACCAAACTGGTGACGGTCATACGTTGGAGCCATCACATCGTTAACCATGATTTCTTTAAATTCTTCATGATCTTCAAGTGGAATAATAAAATCGCTTGGCGCATAAGAACCACGTGCACCGGCCAAGTGATACATTGCCATTTCATCTTTAAAGTCGTTGTAGTAGTTACCTAACAACGTTTTAGCAGTGCTAAGCAAGTTGTGCTTAGTACGCTTTTGCGACATTTTACCGCCGCTATCAACCATCTTACGACCTTGGTCAATACGCAATTCAAATACTGTTTTGCTCAAGCTTTCGCCACGGCCTTCTAGTTTTTTATCGCCCATTGTTGGTAAACCGCTTAGGTTGTGGAATAAATCCATTTCAACCGAATCACCGGCTTGGCTTTGCAAGTCGTTGATCATAACCACTGGCGCGCCCTTTTCAGTTTGCTTTTTGCCGTGGGCCATATCAGCTTTAGCCGCTTTTGGTGCCGAACCCGTTAGCATGTTCACGAACGTATTTTGACGGCGTGTATGTGTAAACAGGGCAGCGCCAAACGCTTTAGCCGCTTGTGCTTTTGTAATTGTGCTCATTTTAATTTCCTAGAGAAAATCTGACGCGCTCTCAAGCATCGCTTCAATTTGCGCTTCGGTCATACCTTCCATTTCTGCTGTGATAGTCGCAGCATCTTTGTCCAGTAAGTTTGCGTTAGCGCTCAGATCGCTGGCTTGTGTGCCTACGTCAGTGGGGGTATTTGGGATTGGTGCAGAGTTTGCGTTGCTTGGCTTAGGCTTGTGCTGTTCACCAAAGGCGCTTTGTACGCGCTTTTCAACTTCTTTAAATCGCTCTGCTACAGATTTTTTTGCAAACGATGGGTCTTTTGCGAGCTTGTCATCAATAACCTTTGCCATATCCCACTTATCAACGTCACTTTCCATCCACTGTTTTAAGTGCTGTGAATTAGAAAACGCGTCTTGCACTTCATTTTGTGAAGTAGGTTGTTGTGGTGCCGGCTGGCTTTTGGTGCCGTATTGCTGAATTTGATTAGCAAGTTCACTAACTAATTCGCCTAGCTCTGGGTATTCGTCCTTTATGCGTTCCATTAGCTCAGGATCTTTAAGCATTTCACCTGGTAGTTTGCGTGGATCTATTCCAGCCTCTTTAAGTTGGCTGCTATGTAGCTCGGCTACACGTTTAGATTCTGCAAACTGGCTTTCAAGTTCTGCTTTTTCGGTGGCTAGTCTTTCGCGTTCTGCTTCGGCTGCTGCTGCGCGCTCTCGCGTTTGCACAAGTACGTCATACGGTAAACTGTGCTGACCGTTCTTGCTGCTTATATCCGTTGCTTCTACGTAATACTTACCGTCAATTTCAACAAAACCTTCTGGTGCTTCACCTTCTTTGGTTGACGACTCCCCTTCTACGTCTGTTTTAGCTGGTGTTTCGCTTGTTTCCTGCTTTGGCTCTGCCGCTGGTGTTTCTTGTTTGATTTCTACTACAGGCTCTTTTTCGCCATCTTCGCCACCAAACAACGTATCACCATCAATATCAAGACCAGCTAGTGCCGCCTCGATTTCTTCGTCAGTGCCGTTTGCTAATATCTCGTCTAGTTCGTCCACTTTATTACCCCATCGACCATTTAACGTATGGTTACGAAAATTAAAATTTAGGCGTATCGCTGCCCTTGCGAATTTGTGCATCGCACAAAAAAGCCGCCTTGATTTCTCAAAGCGGCTTCATTTCTGCGTAGTACGTGTTTTTTTATTTAGCCTGCGTGAATGGCTTGTTTGACTACGCTATGGAATAGCGCATCTTTGACTTGCTGTTTTTCAGGTAAGTGATGAAATGGCTTCAGGTGCTCATGCGTTTTGTTTTTGATTGAGCGTTTAGGTCCGTACTTCCAGCCGGCAACAATCATTTTTGCCACCCATGCGTCATGCCATGCTTTAGCGTCAGCATCGATGTTGATAATTAAAAACGCCACATGCTCAATAACACCGTCTTTTTCTGGCTGCTCTAGCTCATGCCAATGCTTTAATGGCTCACGAATTACCGCTGTGTAAGCTTGATTAACTTCGTGACACATTTTTGCAATGGCTTGTATTTGTTCAATGTGATCTTCTGGTATGTGGTCTATGCTCTCTAGCTGCTTCATTGCTACACCTGTATTGCGTCTAGTTGCTGTTGAATGTTTGCTTGTACGTTTGATTTCATTGCCGCTATTTCAGCATTGCTTCTACGCACTTCACTTAAAATCTTTTCAGTTTCAGCTATCAACTTGTCGTCTTTAACTTCTTCTGTTTCAGTTTTCTTCTGTAATTCAAGAATTTTTACTTTTAGCTGTTCTCGCTCAAGAGTTAGCTTTTCAAGATTGCCTTGAATTTCTTGCATTTGTAGCTGTTCCATTGCCTGTGCTTTTTCAGCTTGGGCTTGTGCTTGTGCAAGTTCTTCTTCGCTCATATCTTCTTGAGGCTTAGGAATGTTTAACGCCTGGCGTAGAGTAGCTAAAAATTCCTCTTTATTCGGTAGGTCCATTAGTTCAACGAACATAGGCATTGTCGCTGCTTGTGCTTCTGGCGGTATTTGTGCCATTACATTGCTTAATAGCGTTGCTTGTTGTTGTCGATACGTTGGCGTAGCTTTAACCGGTGCTAATGCTAAGTGGCCTTTCCATCGTGCAACATCGTTATTGCGCTTGCCTTCTTCGTTAGGCTGGTTAAGTACAATTTGCTTGCGTTTGGCCTTGTCATTACGGTTAACGGTTACCGCCACATTGTTTTGTGGCTTTAAATCTTCAATTTGATAAGCAAGTAGTAAATCACCCACTCTGTTGCGTGAGAAATGAAAGTTATCATTTAATTCAGCAAGTGTTGTTGTGCCTTGCTCAACCAAGTTAGAAATAGCAACACCGCTTGTCGCATTACTGTCTTGCCCTAACATGGAATTATAAACGCCGGCTGTATCCTGGATTAACTTCATATCGTTTTGCATGAGGTTAAATTGCTGCGCTGCTATGCCTACATCATTTTGAATGCTTAACGCGTCAGAGGCTTTTAGCTTATTTTTACGCTCCGGGTTTAATGGTATGTAACCGTCCGGCTTTTCAACTTCTTCTTTTAATCTGTCATTACTTAATTGTGTCGCATCTTCATCGGCAACAATTCTACGCGCTTGCAGTAAGTAGTTAAGGCGTATAATACGCGCATTAATACCGTCTTGCGCTGGCACCATGCGGCTAATAAGGCCGTAAGGTTCGCCGCTTGCATCTTTTTGGTAGCCAATGAAAGGCACTAAGTTATACATGCCGCCTGGCGCTTCACTAGGTCTATCAATGATGCGATGAGGGCCAACAAACCACGCTTCACGAACATTAGAGAAAGAAGCGTACTCAAGTTGCACTTTACCGCTTTGCACTGCGGCTTGGTGTATCTGATTTGTTTTATCGTATTCAATAATGCGCCCGTCACTCATTTTAATAACGTGTGCACGCTTCCATACTTTGTAGTAGATAACCTGCAGTAATACGCGGTTACGAGTTTGGTCTAGCCACTCGCTTTGTCCGCGTGTCCAACTTTGACTGTCGTGCCATGCTGAATGTAACGCGTGTTCTTCTACATGCTCTTTATCAACTGTGTTGTAAAAATCTTCCCACAAATTAACTGAGTTTTTTAAAATCTCTTTGTGATCAGGGAAAGTTGCAAGCGCTTCGTCCAGGTCCATCCATTTTTTACGTAGCATCCAACGTGCATCGCTGCGATCTGCTTCTTGTGCGTTCCAATCCCACCACACTTCGCGGCGGTGAATAAACTTAACACGATAAGGTGCGGCAAAAGGAATAGGGTTTTTCGTGACTTCTACCCAGCCAATGCCAGCTTTTAATTGACTAGCATACGCATCTGAACAAGCACGATCAGCATGAGATAAACGCCATGCGTCCTTAAACTTCTCATTTAGACCTTTTGCCAGTTCTTCGCCGTTTTCATCATCGGCCACGATCATTAAGTCAGAGCGCGAGCGAGCTTCTAAACCAAGTACGCCATCAATAGTAGGCCCAATCATGTTGTGCACTATTTCCGGCTGTCCTCTGCGTCTAAGTACCGCTCTTATATCCTCAGACAATTGATCGCCATCATAATAAGCGCAAGCCTTAGTTGCTGGTGTGCGCCAATCCGGTTGACTATCTATATCGCCTAGTAGCGTTAACAGCTTATCTAGCGTAAAGCCGTCTTTATTTGATTTTACGTGATCAGCCATTTGTTATCGTGCCATCCAATGATTAGGGTTGTGTGGTGCAGGTGTATTATCTTTAATTAATCGCTTAGGCATTCTTACTCGCATTTCTTGTGCAATTGCATAGCTCATTACCTGGTCATCAAAGCCGCCTGATTGCGCGCCCATTCGACCTTTTTTGTCGTAAACAAACGTATTGAGCTCGTTAACTGTGCCACGCCAAACAATGCCGTCTTTATCGTGAGTAAGCAGTTCATCAAGTCCACTCGTTAAAATTGGCTTTGATTGTGCGCTTGTATGCCAGCCTACCTTTCGTGTTTCTTCGTCTGTATCTTCACGATCAATGTGTTCTTCCGTGTAAATCCGGCTGGTTGGGTAAATCTCAACAAGCTCTTGAAGTGTTGCATGACCGTGATTGTTTCGCTCAACGCCGATATAGGCCTTGTTATACATAAGTCCGATATGCTTGTTTATGTGTGCAAACCGCTTAGGGTCTATATGACCGAACCAATGTGCTACCTGTCGCCCGTCCGATCTGGCAACAACGTCTAATGAGCTGCGATCGCCGTGTTCCAATCCTTCGGCAACATCGGCACCGATCGCATAATCTTCGTTCTCGTCTGGTAATTCCCACACAAGCAAGTAACCAAGTGTTGATTGAGCCAGCGTATCGCCACCTTTAGCGCTTAAATTAACCTTGCCGTTCATTTTTTTACGCTTGCCAGTGTAAGGCTCAATGTCATAAACCAATATAGGCTTAACGCATCGACCCTCAACGCGCATCAAATCTTCGCTATCAAACACTTTGCGGCCTGATGTTAAGAATGCTTCCATCGGTGTAGATGGATATTCCTGCTTCATTTTGCCTTTTTGGTTGCGTTCCTTGCCTATGTACCAGCTAATTTGCTCGTCTGTGAGTGTTGCGCCGTTAGCTTCTTCGACTGCTTTGAAGTATTTGGCCTTTTCCTTTGATAGCTTTAAGCCACCCGGCGCCACTGCCGCTACATACTTAGGATCTTCAAACCAAGGGTAAAAATGAAATTTAAAGTCTTGCTGACCTAAATCTATACCGGATGCTAATAGTTCCATTGCATCGACTGACATATCAAAGAAATTGCCGCTTGCGCCTTCTGCTGTTGACTCTATAAAAATATAAGAGTCTTCATGTACCGCATTAAGTGAGCCCGATTGAACCTCGTCTGCTCGTAATGGGTAGTTAGCGCATATTTTGCCGTATTCAGATACATGCAAAACCTGCAGTGTTCCCGAACGGAAAGAAACGGCAACTCGTATCCATGAGTCATTGTTAAACTTAATCCCGGTGCCTGTTTTACTCTTTACTGAGCGTTTGCCGGTTTTAAGCCAACTTGGTAACCGCTCATAGGGATACAATATCTTTGAGGAAAATATTGCGCCGGCTTCGTCTTTACCCTGCGCGATTACCCCGCACTGCCTGTTGTCGTTAAACATGGCGTGGTCCAGGATAAAAACCTGTATTGCCGTACTGAACCCCAATTGACGCGCTTTTAAGATGATGTTTAAGAACCACATCGTCATAAACAATACTGTTTGCGCTATACGACAACGAAATAAAACTTCACGGCCTTTCTCGTCCGCAATGATGTATAAGTTGTTTATTCGCCACCACCAACAATCAAGGTATGGCTCGCAACGCTCTAATAGCTCAACTTCGTCTAGTTCAAAGCGTTCTTCTGGCGTTAACCAAGTGCTTTTAGGGTATTTAGCTAGTTTGGGTTGCATTACTGACTAACCACGGTATCTAAACCGCCTGTGCGTTTATCAATGAAATCATCAAGCTTACTAGTACCGCCAGCTTCTTTGCGTGCTTTAGCTGCTTCATGCTCTGCAATTTCCGCTTGATGTTTGCCGCGCTTGGTAGCGTGAACCAATGATTTTGTTTGCTGTGCTATGCGTGCTGTTTCAGCAATCAACTTACCGCGTGCTAATGAGTCTGTTTCTATGCTTGATAGCGTCTTAGTTATCGACTCTGCGCGTGTAATGTTTCTATCAAGTGCGTTTTCAGCTTTGAACATTGACTCATAAAGCCGTGTTCTTGCGTCATTGTCAGTGTCAGGATCATCTAATAGATTTTGAATACCTGGCAAAGCTTCCATAACCATGTGAATGCGAGCCCGACAAAGATCAAGTTCATCTTCAAGCGTTGTTGCTTCAACAAGCTCGTTAACCTCACCTTTAAAATACTTTGAATAACCGCCATGCCTAAAGTTTGGCGCTCTTGTGAGCTTTTGGCCTTCATCCTTTACAACCTTGCGCGGTGCTGCTCTTGATGTTCTTATATGCTTTCGCGCAGTGCTGTAGTTTAATTTGTTGTTATCGCAAAAATCACGCAACGATATTTTTGTTTCGCTATGCTCTTTTTGGAATAGCTCATTTAAATCGCTCCATTTTGACACTACTTGTCACCGCTATTGCCTTTGATGCCTATGCGGTTCTGAAAGTGTTGCTCTAACATGAATATAGAGCGGCCACCCATGTGGCCCGCAATACCCGCAGTCGCAGCGGTTATTGTTGCTGATAGCCCCATTTCTTGACAGATAAGCACTGTAATTATTCCCGCAAAACCGCTTATAGCCCATTCGCCTATTAATTCCACAACGCTAAACGGTAGTTTGTCCTTTTTTCTGCGCGTTAGATAATTCACGGTGCCACCCCAAATAGCGAGCAATAAGAACCAAACGTAACCAAGGCCCAGATCAATCAAGCTCTTTAATATAGGCCCTGTTTCGTTAGGCATTTTTGTTCCCTAATTTTGTTTTGATAATGCGCTCAATTAGTGGAGTTACATTTTTCATTGCTCTTTCGCCAAATAGAAAAGCGAGCACTAAAAAATTAATAATCCACAAAGCGCTCTCTTGTGTATCTGTTAATCCTGTCCAGGCACCACTAAACACATTAAAATCAATGTATAGAGTTGAGTAGCCCCAAACTGGACGCTGACAACCGCGTAAAAAAAGCATTAAGGGACCAAGTACAGGGATAGATTTTAAATCTTTAGCTGTTCCCTCTAATTCTGCGATGCGTCGATTAAACTCGGCTTGCGCTTCATTGTTTAGCTCTTGCACCTTTAATGCTTTCTGATCTGTGGCTGTTTGTATGCGAAAAGACAATTCGGCCTTCTCTTGTTCGCTCATGCTTGGTGGGAAATAATCTTTAACAGCTTCAACAACTGACGAACCGAAGCCGCCACTTACAAGGTCGATTGCTTTAGTGAATAGATTTTTACTCATGCGTTTACTATCTCCAATGTTGCCGACTTACCATCAAGCAGGATCATTAGCTCGTTGAATGCGCCGCCACTATTTAAAACTGCCCACTCACTGCTGACAGTACCAAGACCTTTGCCCGGCGCAATACAACCGGCTAATTCAGTTGCTTTGTTTGCAACATGAATAAGAATATGTGTTCGTAATGATGGTCCATAGACAGTTACGCCTAAATTTTGTTGCTGTAGCGCGTAGCACGTTCCATGCTTTGGGCTTTCGTGGGGTACTAACTCGTAGATTCCACAAGGAACGCAAGAAATAGACGGTTTATTGTTATTCCATTCACGTTCGACAGTAAAACAAACTAACTCGCCTTTTGCGTATAGCTCGCCAAACGTGCCAAAAATACCCTTTGGTGTTGGGAAGCGTTTTAATAAAAGTTTCATAGCAAAGCCTTTTGTTTCGCGCATAAAAAAGCCCGGCTGTTAAACCGGGCAAAGCAAGTAGCATAGAGCAAAAAAAATCCGCTCAGTCATAAGCTAAGCGGATTTCTTCAACATGTGAAAAGATATATCAATCTTGGGGGGTTTGCAAGCGGATGTTTATTGCTGGCTCAAATTCTACAGCGTAAAAAAGAACATTGAGCCGATAAACAGGACAAATCGTTACAATTCCCCTTCAATTGTTCCGCTAAAACAGAACATCAATTAAATATCAATAACTTACAACTTTGATTGTTCCGTCATTTGTTCCGCGTTGTTCACCCTAAATTTATCAATAAACAATAAAAAACGCCCTTAATTAGATTAAGAGCGTTGTTTTGTTCCGGTGTTGTTCCGTTATGTTCTTTAATGTTCCGTTAGATACTTGTCTATGAGTATTGGATACTTAATAATTATCGCTGTTAGTATCTTATTTGGCTTTATTAGCATGGGTTTCCTTCGCATATAAATTATTGTAAGCGTCTACTAGCTCGGTTATTTTTGATTCTAGTATATTAGGGTCCTTTTCCCCTTCGATAAGTGCGGTTATTAAATAGCAATTAACCTCTGTAAAGGCTCCCTTGCGTATTTCTTCTCTTGAGCCCATATAAGACTCGCAAAATCTATCAAAAACGGCTGAAATCTCATTTAAAGCGCTTTCTGCGTTATGTTTCTTTAGTATTTCAATGATTCCATATTCATCTACAGGGTTTTGGCTTTGTTCTTCCTGCTCTGCCACAAACTCATCAAAGCTTTTAAAGCCTTCGTCAAGCTCCCAGCTCATGTCATACCCATTTGCATTAACAACCCTTCTAAATATGAGCTCTACATCGTATGACTCGGTGTACTCAAGTCCACGACTTACGGTAATGGGCTCTAAATCTTCGGGGTCTTGCCAAATCACCTTGTAAAAGTCACCCATCCAATTTCTAGGGTGTGGTAGCTCTTTTATTATTTCTTCTATTTGCTCTTTGGTTGGTCGCTTCATTTTATCGACCTCCCATAATATTGCCGTTCTTTGTAGTCGCATCGCCCTGGACGCTTCCACACATAATGTTGCCGTTCTTGGTTTCCACATCACCGGTAACGTCATGGCATGAAATATTGCCGTTTTTAGTGGTTGCTGTGCCGGCTGTTCCGTTTACTGTTATATCAGCATCTTCGGTCATTATGTTTTCAACGTTGCCTTCAATGACAATGTTTATGGTTTTTTCTTCGATAGTGTCTAAATCTTTTATATCGACACCACCAATGGTAATTTTGTTATTGCTTATACACACACTGCCACGGCCTGAATGTGTAATTGTTTTGCCGTTTATTGTTATCTTGTTCATGCTTATCTCGCTCTTGCTTTAGCGTATTTGCTTATGTTCATGCTTTCTACAACCCAAGTATCAACACCAAATATTCTACGTTTTACAAATGTCACTGTGCTTTGGTCTAAATACGTTGTCTTGCCTGCGCTGCTAACTGATGGCTCAAGTATGTTATGCAATATAATTTGTATACTGCTATACCTGAAAGTTTCGGGGTCTGGTAATCTTGAAACCGCATTAGCTAACTCAACTGCCGTTATCATGCTGCTTCATCCCCCATCTTTAAGCGTATGTTTTTAAATATGGCGCTTTCCCATTCCGATATAAGCCTAAGCAATTCCTTTGTTACTTCATCATGCGCGCTAGTGTAGCTTTTATGTCCGATACCTATAATCCTGCATCTTCTGCGATTAGATAACGGCTTGCGTCCGGTGCCGTGGCATTTAGTGCATATCAAAGCGTCTAGGTTAGTGGCCTTTTGCCCTGGAGCTAAACCGCTACCATCACATTCACCGCAAACAGGTTGAACAAACTCATAAACGGATGCCAGTACAATGCCATTAAGTGTTTCTGGCTTTATTTTGTATTGGCGTATCTTAACAAACAGCGTTATGTGCATAGTAAGCGAGCGTACAACACGATTAAGTCTTGTTTCCTCGCCTACATAACGAAAGTAAGCCCAATTAGTCGGGCAAGAGGGTAAGCCGGCTAAAGCATGTGCTGCTGTTCGCCAATCAATAACGTCTTGCCCACTACCACCAAACGTACCAGTGAGATTAAGCGTTTTAGTTGTAAGCTTTGCAAGTAGCTTAATTGGTTGCATATTATCTCACTCCCATACGTTTAAATATAGCAATAACTTCTCTGTGAGCCTTAAAATCTGCGGGTTTAGCAAGTAAACTTTCAAGCGCTAAACACGGCCAAGATAAATCGTAAGTTTCAATCCCGCCTCGCTTTAGCATCCACCCGTAAACATGCTGTGCGTGAGTCATTCTTAGCTTTAATGGTTTATCATCCATACAGCGCCACCAATGCGGCATCGCGCTTATCTTCGTTGCTTCTGCCGTTCCAGCCTGTAATTTGGTTGAAATACTTATCGCTTTTTTTAGCTTCTCGTTTTACCGGGCCTTTCAATGGAGTTACCAACTTCACTTTATAGCCCTGGCTTTCTAGCACCTGCTGTATTAGCGTGCCTGTCGCTTTACACTTGCCTACGTCCTGGCATATTTT
Source organism: Pseudoalteromonas sp. MelDa3 (assembly GCF_002863625.1). NCBI lineage: Bacteria > Pseudomonadati > Pseudomonadota > Gammaproteobacteria > Alteromonadales > Pseudoalteromonadaceae > Pseudoalteromonas > Pseudoalteromonas sp. MelDa3. The sequence goes on from NZ_PJBR01000010.1 coordinate 60,866, forward strand.
CTCGCGTACAGCGCGGCTGTTTTGAACCTTCTTGCCAAAAAGAGGCTTTATAGCGCTTGGGTTCTCTAATTTTATTAAAATATTCTCTTTTGGCCCTACCGCTGCTATGTACTCGAACATATTTACAAAGCTTAGCGACTCAAGGTGAATGATTGTTTTGCCCTGGACAACAGCAACACCGCTTTTTACAAAGTCGGGATCAATGCCTATCGTTAAATTCATTTAGCCACCTGTATTAATTCTTGCTCGAGTAAAAGCTTTTGCGTTCTAACCATGCCCTCGTATGCGTAAACAAGTAATTCGCTTGCACTTCCCATTCGTACACGCCTATCAATTACATCGTGACACGCTGAACATGCGTAAGTTGCGTGAATGTCATCGCACTTCTGCCCCATACCTGAGCCTTTGCCAACATGAGCAAGTACAACTGTTTCTGGGTTGCGGTTGCATACGCCAGGTATACGCACTTGGCATTGCTGGCCGCGTGCACTATTTCTTATTTTTTTACTAATGAGCGACATTGTTTGACTCCCCATACATAGCCAAGTGATAAAGATCGTCCGGCTGCGGTAGTAAAAGCTCTAAATATTCAGCGCAGTATTGCTCTAACCAATTTAGATACTCGCAAAACTCTTTTGTGTTTAGTTTGCGCGTTCGCTTGCGCACGATAATTGGTTCCTCGTTGCCAGCTTGAATAACTTTTACACCGAACTTTCTACGCACAAATACTTCGTGTACGTCCTCTGAGCTATTTTCTTGCCCGTAGTGCTCACGAAAATAATCAGCAATTATCTGGTTCCACTTCCAAAGCAGTCTGTTTTGAGCTAAAGAGCGCTTAGCTTTATGCTCTTTAAACTCAATGACAACGTTTTTGCCTTGCTTTAAAAGCGCCCTTACCGCCTGCCCTATTTGGGGCATGAAGTATTGGGCGTTAGTAGTGGTTACTACTTTCTTTGCCATTACGCGGCCTTATCTGCTTTTTTAGCTGGTTCGGCCTTTATCTCGCTCTCTTGTGCTGCTACCGCTTTTTTTTGTGCTTGCACTAAAATGTAAGCGCCAGTTGCCAGCAATGAATCGCGCAACTCATTCGTTAAGCAATTTTTTTCAGCGAGTACCGCAACAGTCTTTGTAAAATTGGCAAATACTGCATCGTGGTTTACCTGAGCACCATCTTTAATAATTTTTACTGCCTGCGGCTTTGTGTTAGCGATAAACCCATCACAAAAAACCTCGCCGACCGGTGATAACTGAGTAAGTGTGCTTTTTTTGATAGTCATAATTAGCTCCTAAGCTGTTTTTCTTGCATTGTTGAATGTTTTTTCTAGTTGCTCGTTAAGTGAGAAACCTTGATTAGCCGGCACCTTCTTTGATGTGAAGTTGCCAGGGCTCGCTTTAACGTCTTGCATACGATTAGCCGCTTGCCTGTTTTGGCTGTGCGACTTGTTACGCTTTGCATGTTTGTTTTTTGCGGCCTCTTTTTGGTCCTTGATGTACTGCGGTACGCTATCAACGCCACACGCTTTAGCTGCTCTTGCCATTGCGCGATTAGCTTCTGCTGTTGCAAAGCCTAATTGCTTTGGTGTCGGGTTTTTAATCCCGTCCAGGGCTGCGGCTTTTGCCTGCTTCGCGTCTGCTAAAGCGGCTTGATAGTGAACACCTAAAATTTCTTTTAAGGCTCGAATAAATTCTTTTTGATCTTGCTCGTATGACTTCATAGCCCATCCCTTGTGCCATATGTGCAGTAATCTTTGCCGCGAGCGGTCACTAAAACCATACCTTTTTCTTTGCACGCGTTTTCACGCGCCTCATCAAGCTGCTGCGCACATGAGCCAACATACAAAAACACATATAGCGCCAAGGCAGCGGCTGAATAACGCTTTAAAACAGTAAATGCCTTATTTCCACTCACTTTAAAGCCCTCCGTTTAAGCTGTTTGCGCAATTCAGCAAGCTTGTTTTCGGTGCTTTCGCTGCGCGGGCCTTTGCCGTGCTGAGGAAGCAAAAAATCGCGGTTAATTTCTTTATGTGCTGCGTGCTGTTTAGGCTTTTTGCACAATGCGAGTAGCTTAGGGATTGACGGCGGGTGTTCTGCGCCACTTTCAAGCAATTCAACACTGGCTGCTGCGACATCATCGGGATCTTTAAACTTGTCATTGAGCAAACCAAGCAGGTATTTAAAATCATCACTCCCCAGCCCCCCATGTTCCCGCGTCCATCGGCCCGTAAACATTTGGTCCAGCCTCGTCCATAGAGCAACCAGCGCTTTCTCTAGGTCCGGCGAGTCCGCGTGACTCCAAGTACGCTTGTGCGTCTGAGTATCGGGTATTAGGATTCGACCGCAATTGTCGATGTGGCTGGTTTGTAAAATTGTGCTTACTGCTTTCATGGCTTGCCCCCGTTGTATATTCATCGTTCCAGCGTTCTTGATTCAAAAAAGTTGCAGGCATTGGAATAAATTGTCCGTTGTCTTTGGTCCACTGAGGATCGTTTGTTCTTCGCTTTTCAACGTGGTCATTAATTCGCTTAACAAGCTGATCAAGTTCGTCAGGGTTCTTTTTAAATTTGGCTGCTATTTTTTCAAATGCTTTGCGACCTGTCGGTTTGCTTTTTTTGTTCGGATAAGCTTTCCAAAACACATCAAACAACGCAGTCACCCCTTGGGGGGTTAGGGGGGTTATTAGATCTTTATTATTAATATCATTCTTATTTAGTGGGTCACTTCGTGGGTCATTGCGTGGGTCACTTCGTGGGTCACAACTAGCCGCAACGCCTTTAATGGTAACGGCTTCACGTGGGTCATTACGTGATTCACTTCGTGGGTCATTACGTGGGTCACTTTTTTGGTTGAATTTTGAGTAGTTTGGCAAGCTAATTACAGTACATTGTGTCACTGTTTTGCCGATAGATTTGCGCGTTAAAAACCCATCTTTCTCAAGTTTAACTAACGCTCTTTTTGTCGCTGTATATGCCGAGTCCTCAGTTTTATACAATGAGTTTATAGCCGCCTTTGCCGCAAGCTCTCTCACAGTTGTTACAAACTGCCCAGCGCTTAATTTAAGCCTGTTACTGCGGTACTCAATACTTAGCGCCTTAAACGCCGCGTTACGTATTAAATACTGCACTATAAGCATGCACACACCGTCATTGCTCCACGGTTGCTGATCAATGCTTCTAAAAGTGCTGGAAAAGCCGCCTTTGTCGCTCATAAACTTCCGCCGCTCTTTTTCGTTCAATCTCCCCTCTTTTTCAGGGAACTTGTAAACTTCTGCTAAATTGGTCATAATTGCCTCGCTAAATTGACATTTCGCTAAATTGAAACCCGCTATCCTGCCTCCTAAGCTGATGCGGGTTTTGTTTTACCTGCGAGTTGCGTAGTTTCTGCTACGTAACTCGCGCATTTCTGCGCAACCAATACACAAATTTGTTTTTATCGCCTTTTTACGCGCCTCTTGAATTTCACTACCACACTCAATACATTCATCTGTTGGCACTACTTCTGGGCGCTTTAAGTTCGCAATCTGGAGCGCTTCGTGATGCTCCATTTCTTGCTGTGCGCTATCTGCTAAATCCATAAATAAAACCTAAAATTAAAACTGATTAAAAAGCGCCCTTTTGTCTGCTAGCATGCAAGTGCGAATTACTAAACCAACAAACAAAAGGACAACAACATGAAATTCGATATTTCTTCTTTTAATAAAATTGCAAAGCCACTATTAAATAAACTTGCTGAGCAATTCCCACTACCCTTAACCATCAAACCTCAGAGCTATAATGAACCCACTTTTGACCGTGAGCTTGATGGTCCACTGCTTGAGCCAACGCTTCATTTTTTAGTTGAAAATAAGTTTCTAACCACTATGGAAGTCAGAGCTGAAGGCTACACCGCCTACCTAATAACCGAAAAAGGCCTATCACTTCTAAATATCGACCTCATAAGAGAAATCAAAAAGACCCCTTCCGTCTACGAACAAGGCAAAGTGGGTTGCTAGTCATTTACAATTACTAAGGTGCTTACTCTTATGTTTTGCTTTTCCAACGCATAAGCAGCAACGTCTGATACAAACCCAATATAAGAGCGGCTATGTAATCCATGTAGAGCCGCTTCTTTTTCAATTAACGATGCAATTTCATCGACCTTGCTGTCATAACTCTTCCAGCTCGCAATGTCTTTTTCGCGAAGCTCTTTTTCGGTTAACTCTTTGCTCTTATCACTCATCACGCCACCTTCAACGATGCTGACTTAGCTGCCACTGGTTCATTAGGATCAGGCCTAACCATCTGTTCAATTTCAGCGTTAAGCTGCAAAGCTGTAGAAATAATAGAAAGGGTATTTTTCTGAATGGCATTAAAATCTAATTGCGTGATCACGCCTTTTTGTCGTGCCAAGCGAAAGGTTTTAGCAAAGTCACCAATAGTTTCTTGCAAGTGCAAAACCTGATCTGCTAATTCATCGTCAGATAAGCCCACTTCTGGCAAATCAATAACAGTCTTACCTTCGCTATAGGCCCAGGCGTTTAAAATTCGACTATCATTAGTGATATTCTGAATAGCAATTGCTTCTTGCAGTGTTAATACATGCGAATCAATATTTGTATTTAGCTTATTGCTAAGTGTTGTTGGTGACTTAGCCATGACGCGCGCAATTTCAGACACATTAAAGTCGCTCGCAATACTTGCCGCTGCTTCAAGTGGGCATCGAGCGCTAGGCTTAGCGTTTCTCGTACTCTTTTTAGATAAAAGCATTTATAGTTTCTCCTATGCTGCTGATTGAGAGTGCTTGCGCTCATAAAGGCCTAAATCAACCTTCATTGCGCCGTTAGTTATAGACTGAATCTCATAGGCTCTACCCATGGGGATAACCTCTTCCCACTGGCTAACAGCTCCATGAGATAAATTTGTTAACTGTTTAACTACTTCAGTAGCTGAGCCGAAGTGTGCGATAACATCTTTTCGGAGCATTTCTGTAACCTCAAATTATAGATTCCTTAAATTGTTGATCTAAAGGAAACTAAAGTCAAGTAGGTTTATCATTTGAACATGAATAAAGAAAACTTAAATCAGCGCATAAGGCGCCTAAGAAAATTGCATGGCTACACTCAAAAAGAGCTAGCTAAATATGTGGGCGTTTCACACGGCTCGATATCTCAGTGGGAGTCAGAAATAACTTCCCCCAAAGGCGCTCAAATACAGCCTTTAGCAAAAGCGTTGAAAGTCGATGTTGTTGAGTTATTGCAAGGAACAGGTGTTACATCCAATATAGAGGTTGGGCCAGAGATAAAGGGCACAGTCCCGCTCATCTCTTGGGTACAAGCTGGTGCATGGAAAGAAATGGAAGAAATAAGTTTTATCGCCGATTCCGCCGAGCGCTACAGAACAACAGCCAAGGTAGGGCCCAATGCTTTTGCTGCAAGAGTGGTTGGCGACAGCATGACTTCTAGCACGGGAAGAACCATACCTGCAGGCTCTGTAGTTGTAGCTGATCCCGATATTGAAGCTGCAAGCGGTAAAGTTGTCATCGCAAGGCTAGATGATTCATCAGAAGCTACAGTTAAAGAGCTAGTTATTGACGCTGGTAGAAAGTATCTGCGACCTTTCAATAGCTCTTTTCCAACGATACCTATTAACGGTAACTGCACTATTATTGCCGTGGTAAAGCAAGTAATACAAGACTTTTAAGGGGTGTTATGAAAAGCATTATCTCCACACTACTTGTTTTTTCGGCATTTTCGGCTGACGCCTATTTTTATTCAGGTAACGATCTTCGCGAGCCGATGCAGCAATATTTAAAAGCAGAGGCAAACGATAAAGATACGGATTACTCAAAAGCCTTTGAGTATGCGGGCTACGTGATAGGGGTGTATGACTCAACGACTCCCTTCTTATGCACTCCAAGCAAGGTTAGCAGAAATCAAATACTCGCTATGATTGCAAAGCACCTTAACAGCAACCCCGAAGACTGGCACTTGCCAGCAAGAACAATAGTTCAAAGCTCATTATTTAAGTCCTTTCCCTGCCCAAGTGAAGATTAAGCTAGCCCGCAATACCTGCGCATAAGAAGCTCTTAAGGAGCTTCCTCCCTCTTACAGACCATAATCATCACTTCCAGAAAAAACTTAAGGGCATGTGCCACATGCTCCCCTCCTGATCATGATTCATCACATAAAAACCACTTTAAATTTAAGAAAGTTTAAATTTTTGTTTGACTTCCAATTTCAGATACCTTAAATTTCAAGCATGAATTTTAGAAAGTTTAAATTTAAGGCGGTCAACATGAGTCATAAAACCCAAATATTCCCTGCTTTATCACTAGAAGTAAAAACGCTTATAGCAACGCTTACGGCTGAGTCATTCAACTTTAGAAGCCGCGTGCATGTAAACGTTGTTACTAATGCAAATGACCCGTCTATTAGTGTTTTTATTTATGTTGACGGCAAGTGTGAAAAGTCTTTCTTAACAATGCTTAACGAAGAAAACGCGGCAACAGAATTAAAGAAAGTGCTTGATGCGACAAGAGAAAGCAAGCGCATAGGCACTTACACCCTACCTACTCTACTAGCGAGCTAGACCAATGAGCAACGCAAAAACATCAGCAGAGATCCAACGCTTATTAGCCGACCCATTTGAAGCGCACGATATTGAATGGCGTGTGCAACAAAGTGGCGTATCTGGCAAGAGTAAGCCGTGGGTAATGGTTATTCCTTACATCACTAACCGCGCAATTCAGCAACGCCTTGATGATGTTGTTGGTATAGATGGATGGGAAAACACCTACACAGAAGCCGCCGGCGGCAAAGGTTACTTGTGTGGTTTAAGTATTCGCTTTGGCGATAAGTGGATCACTAAATGGGACGGTTCAGAGTATTCGCAAATCGAAGCATTAAAAGGCGCTTTATCTGGCGCTATGAAGCGCACAGCGGTTCAATTTGGCATTGGTCGTTACCTTTACTCACTTGATACCGAGTTTGCAACATGTGCACCGGTTGAAAGTCGATTTGTAGCTAACGGTGAGTTTATCAACATACCGCTTAGTAAGGGCAATAAAAACGGCCCTAGAATGAGCGCCGAGTGGTTCCCGCCTGAACTTCCTGACTGGGCGCTACCTAAAGCTAAGTTTGATAAGTACCTAGATGCTATCGAGCAAGCAACCAGCCTATTAACACTGCGCGAACATTACGAGCAGGCTTATAAATTTGCAGCTGTCGTTAATCGCATAGATATACGCGACAAGGCGATTGAAATTAAAGATCGCAAAAAAGCAGAGCTTGAAGCTAGAGAGCAAGAAAATAGCTTAAACGCAAATAAGAAATTTCACTCCTGGCTAAATCAATCTATCAAAGACCGCATTGTCACAGCAGAGAACGAATCAGTATTAACCCTGAACCATAAGCACTTGTTACAAGAGCTCAAAGGTCATTGCCGAGCAACCAAAGTAGATAGCAGTAGCTTTGTAGCTCAAATCAACCAAGCGCATACAGAGGCGCTAAACAAACTAAGAAACGGAGTATAACCATGGCTACTAATCAAAGCACAGCAACCGACTTGGTTGAAGTTGTATACCAAGAAGATTTAACCAAAAAAGGCCTTGCAGATTTGCGCAAGAAGTATCCTAAATCGTTTTCTCTTGATATGTCAGACGATGAACAATTTAAACAAGCTCGCGCTATTCGTGCAGAGTTCAACAAACTTGTTAAGTCTATTAACGAGCGCCGCATTGGATTTAGTAAAGAACTTAAAACTTATGGTGATGACTTGGTTAAAAAAGTAGAGGCTATTTACGCGCCTACTGTTGAAGCTTTTTTACTTGAAGATAAACATCGCAAAGAAGAAGCTGCACGCATAGCCAAAGAGCGTGAACAATTTTTAAATAAGCAACGTGATGAAATAGCGCAAATGGGCAGCTTTGTTGACCAATGCAAAAATCAAGGTTCACAGTTTATTGCTGACACAATCGAAGCCGTTGATCTTGTTGATACCGAATCGTTTGATAAAGAGCTTATTCACGAAGCTATCGACACTAAAAAAGGCATCTTAGAAACGCTTAACAACATGTATCAAGCAGCTAAAGCAGCAGAAGCAGTTGCAGCAGAGCGCGAACAATTACGCATTCAACAAGAAGCCATTGCACAGCAAGAGCGCTTACAAAAACAAGATCAAGAGATTGACGCTCGCATTAATAACTTGCGCAGCGACCCAATGAATTACTTTGATAAATCTAGCGCAGAGATAGCCAAGCGCATTGCAAAGCTAGATACCTTCACGCCAACCAATGAAAAGTTTGGCAACCGCCTTGACGAAGTTATTCAAGTGTTAGCTCAAGTAATTCAGCAGCTAAAAATGATGCACCAACAAAAGCTACAGCTTGAGTCTATCGCTGTTACTACAGATCCAGAACCACAAGTTCAAGTGAACCAAGAGCCAATTGAGCAAAGCACACCTATAGAGCAGCAAGAGCATGAAGCACTAACCGAAGTAAATCGTATGTTAGACCAAAACGAGCAGCCGCTACTTGGTAATAGCTTTAAATCAACAATGTTTGAAAATACTAGTGCGCCTATTAACTACATGCCCCTTTCAGCATGGCCAAGCAGCCAGGACCGGGCAGACAATGATGAGCTAGACCGCATTTGCGACCAGCTAGACCTAGCTGAAAGCTACATCGAAGTATTAGAGCAGCGCTTGAATAAAGCACACGCAGCGTAAGTTCCCAATTCCGACCGAGCAGCGCCTAAGGGCGCAAGCTCTTTTAAATGAGGTTTATATGAAAGCATTACGCGTTCCACGACTAGTAGCAGCAAGAGAAGATTTTAAAGATATTCGCGTAGGCCAAGCAACTATTGTCGCATGTGAAGTAAATGGCGAATCTGGATGGGCATTACCTGGTAGTAATTTTACAACAAGGCGCTCTCTTGCATTCAACGTTTGCGCAAAGATGAACAACATCATTTTAGAGCTTGGCGGCATTAGACCAGCAATGAAGTTCAAGCGAGCAGCTTAATGATGCACGACTACATGGCAATCACCGGAAATAGCTCAAGCGCACAGGAAAAGCAGAAGCGCAGAGATTTTATAAAGATGGTAGCAGCAAACAGCGTTCGCGTTTTAGTGCTAGCCATCATCGTTTTAATAACAACTAAGTAGGTATAACAATGAAAAACATTCATGTATTCGCAGCAGAGCTGCCAGGTATCTCAGTTTTAGAAAGTAAGGTTGAAGAAGAACAAGGCGTTATTTTTACAACGCTAACAGATAACCAGTGGAGCAATTTGGGCTTTAAAGTAGATCGCCAATTTGTAGCACTTGATAACGGTTACCGCATTGATTTCACCTATAGCGCTAAAGACTACCCTAGAGCACAAATTTTAGAGCGCATTAATGAAGTGGCAGACACTTGGCCTCACGAGCCTAGTAAAGAAGAAATGGGGGAAATAGCAGGGCAGGTTAACGCGGACTTTTGCGCTCGTTCAATAGTAAAAACAGTTAACTTCTCAGCCTTTTATCACGAAAAAAAGCAAACGCTAATTTTTGATTGTAAGGCCGCATTAGCGCAACGCGCATTAGGTTTGCTACTAAAGCTAGTTGAGTCAATTGAAACCAAAACACTTCACTGTAGCGGCATTTCCAATTCACTAACAACCAATATGCTTGATCAGCTGAATAATTCAAATAGCGAATACGACACCAAGCTTTACTTTGCTGGCTTTGAGGTTGGCGACTTGTTGGTTATGCAAAATAAAGATAAAGACGTTGCACGTTTTAAAGGCGATTACCCTACCGAAAATATCAAAGAACTTATCGAGCAAGGTTACGAAATCAAAGAAATTGCTCTTTCAAAAGATGGGCTTTCATTCTACCTAAATCACAACTTCAAAATTAAAGGCGTAAAAGAGCTGTTTGAAGTTGAAGGAGCCATGTTCGATAACGCTGATGATTATGAAATACATAAGCAAGCGATAGCACTTGAGCTAATGACAGGTCATTGCGAGCAGCTAAGAAATGCGTTCGACAAGCAAAGCTCTACCAACGAGCAGGAAGATCTAGATCAAGACGATGGGAACGAGTCATTAATTGCCGAACACAATGCAAAGCATAAAGACAGTAACGGCAATGACGCATTTTATGAAGAAGCAAAAGCGTTTGTTTTAGAAACCGGCAACGCATCCGTATCACGTATTCAACGAAAATTCAGAATAGGTTACAACCGAGCGGCAAGGCTAGTTGATCGACTTGAATTTAACGGCATTGTAAGCAAGCCAGGTCATAACGGCGAACGTGAAGTTACACCATTTAATTAAGTAAGGAGTCAATCATGGATATAGACAAAGAAGCCTTTTGGTCAAAAGTTGATATTAAAGATACAGCTAAAGAGTGTTGGAATTGGTTAGGAGCTAAAAAACCAAAAGGTTACGGCAACCTTAGAGCTAATAAGCAGTATTTGCTAGCGCATAGGGTTTCTTTTGAGCTTACTAACGGCCCTATACCAGAAGGCTTTATTGTCTGTCACACATGCGACAACCCTAGTTGCTGTAATCCAAGTCACTTAATGCTTGGCACTACTAAATCTAACTCTATAGATATGCTTATAAAAAATAGGCAAAAAGATAAAAAATATGCTGCAAAAGGCTCGCGCAACGGAATGTCAAAACTAAACGAAGAAAAGGTTTTGGCAATAAGAAGCGAGTACAAAAGCGGATCAAAAAATCAATATGAACTTGCCGAGCATTACGGCGTAACCCAGCCTGCAATCGGTTCAATTTTAAGAAATGAAACTTGGAGACATGTAAATGGCTAACGATCTAAATCAAGCTAACTTTATCGGAAGATTAGGTAAAGATCCTGAAATTCGCTACACCCAATCAGGGCAGGCTGCGGCATCATTTTCTATTGCTGTTGGCAGCAAATGGAAAGATAAAAACACAGGCCAGCAAAAGGAAAATACCGAATGGGTAAATCTTGTTGCGTTCGGCAAGCTAGCCGAAATAATGGGCGAATACCTGCGCAAAGGCTCACAGATTTTTGTTACAGCAAAATTCAGAACCAGAAAATGGCAAGACCAAAGCGGCGCAGATCGTTATACGCCAGAGTTTGTAGTAGAAAATATGCAAATGCTCGATTCGCGACAAGATAATCAACATCAGGGCAACCAAGGTAATAATAATTACCAAGGGCAGCAAAACAGCCAGGCACAAGGCAATAACCAAGGCCAGGCGCAAGGCAATAATTCTTACAACAATAGTAATAATAATTACCAAGGCAACGGACAAGCGCAGCGCCAAAATAGCCAAGGCCAACAGCAAGGAGGTGGTTTTGCCCCAAAACAGAATCAAGGTGTTAGCAATAGCCAATACATGAGCGGCGGTCAACAAGGCGGCGCATCTAACCCTATGGGTCCAGGTGCTAACTTTGATGACGACGATATTCCGTTCTAATTCAAGGAGAGCCCTATGTTTGAACAATTTAAAGGCAAAAAATTCAACCTTATTTATGCTGATCCAGCTTGGCAATTTAGCAATGCAAAAACCGGTGGAACAATGACAAGCGGTGCAAAGCACCAATACAAATCAACAATGAGCGTAGACGAGCTAAAAGCTATGCCTATTGATGATATTGCGGCAGACGATTGCATATTGGTTATGTGGTACGTAGGTTCAATGCCACAAGAAGCCCTGGACGTTGTTAAGGCATGGGGCTTTACGCTTAAAAATATGAATGGCTTTGTATGGAACAAGCTAACTGTAAATAACAACCCGTTTTTTGGTATGGGCTTTTGGACTCGCGCCGGTAGCGAGTCGGCAATTATCGCAGTTAAGGGCAAGCCGAAAGTAGCAAGCCGTTCAGTGCGTGCAGTAGGTAATTATGACACCGAAAGCCTAGACGAAATATTAGGCCGTGGCGTATTTTCCGGCGCTTACCCTATCGGACAGCATAGCGAGAAGCCAAACGAGTTTAGAGAAGCGTGTGTTGATTTGGCCGGCGATGTGCCTCGCGTAGAGTTATTTTCTCGCAAGCGCGTTAAAGGCTGGGCTGTTTGGGGTAATGAAGTGGGCAAGTTAAATAAAAAGGCAAAGGCAGCCTAATGAAACCGCAAGTTAAACGCAGAGCGCATACCTGGTATGCGCTAATCCCTAAGTCGGAGTTATTGAGCATGAATAAAAGAAGCAAGGTTATATATCAATGCAAAGTTGATGGCGCTTTAGGTCGAGTTGGCAAGTACGGCGCTATATGTGGTAAATCAAAAGTTGGCGGCGGTTGCGGCGCTCATGGCAATGCAAAGTGTGAGCATAAAATTAGAGTAGAGAAAGATACAAAGGTGAACCCATGAAAAATGAAAATGCGCCAGCAATGCCACAACCCATTGCCATGAATGAAAATGAATGTCTGTCAACAGATGAACACAAAGGCGATCGAACGCTTAGCGGTTTAACTAAGCACGAAACTGTAGCTATGCACATCTTAGCTGGGATATGCGCTAATCCTAACTACGAGCCAGCAGCGCAAAGGCATTATGATTTTGCCACAGAGGATGCTTTAAGACAGACGGATTCTTTTTTCAAAGGCTTGAATAAGGAGGCCCAATGAACAATGCAAAAATCAAAGCCCTAGCCCTACAGCATGGCTTTAAATTAAAAGAGCAAAAAGGCGGTGAAATGGATTTAAACGAATACGTTTATTCATTCGCCTGGGCTCTACTTCAAAGCGGTAAGCCTAACGTATCGCATAAAGACTACTTGGCTGACCTATTAGCAGATGCGGCGCACTGTGTACCAGAAAAAAGCGTAGGTTACCGCGTTACTATTTACGCTAATGATGTAAGCGCAGATGAACCACGTTTTCAGTGGGACTTTTTCAACGGTGTTGAGCGTAGCAATTTTGAGTGTCGCATACCGGATACACGCGAAGAATTAAACAAGGCCCTCAACAATGCCAAAGGCTGTATGAAGTCGGCTTGTTATAGAGCTATGAACCCCGACTTTGATAAAAAATTAGCATAGGTGATTTATGAAAACTGAAACGTGCGCTTATATCCACTGCGAAAAGGAAGCAGATTTTATTGATGCGATGGATGACTTTGTTTGTGAGGAATGTATGGAAAGGGAGGTTCAACATGGCGGTGATTCTTATGATGACTTTCAGTCAATAGGTGATTTATGAGCAATTACACATGCAAAAAATGTAAGGCTAAGCTAAGAGCAAGTGAAGCATACGAATATCGAGGCGCTTTTTCTTGTGAAGAACACTTTGATGAAGTAAGTGAAGTGCGCGACTTTGAGCGCAATCAAATAATTAAAGAAGAACACAACAAAACCAATGTATTTAAAGGCCTTGATCTAACAGATAGCATTATAGGCAAAGCAAACAAAGCGCTATTAAAGCCGCGCATTGAAGTTGCCAGCAAAGAAAGCAAACGTTTAAAAAATTATGAAAGAGGTGATTTATGAAAACTGAAATTTTAATATGGGCATTGAGCGAACTTGCGGTATCAGAGCCAGAACAAATAGAAACAGGAGTTATAGAAGTTCTAGGCGAAGATGGGCAAGGCAGAGAAGGCAGTGCAGAATTTGACATATTCGAGCTGGCAAACGAAGCAGTAAAAAAAATTCAATCACTAATTTCTCAAAATGAAAATTTAAAAGAAAAAATAAAAGATATAGGGTATTCCTACCGAAAAGTTGAGAAAGAAAGGGACGAATTAAAAATACTTAAATTTAAGCGGTTTAATGAGGAAGAATGCTGGCTATATAGAGGTGATGGCGAGGACTATTTAGATTCATTAGTTTGCCCTGTTGTAATCAGTCCAGAGAGATTAATTACAATCAAGAATATGAGCGCAGAAGGCTTTAAAAATGAGTTAATCAAATCGTCAGCAGCTATTACTCACCCTCACATTGAAGGTGTCTACGCAGTATGGGAGAATAATTTATGAGTTTACCAACAAGCCAGTACCTAGCAACAAAAGACGTAGCCGCGCTGTTCGGTGTTAAATCTAAAACTATTTTAGAATGGGAAAAAGACGGTAAATTCCCGCCGGCAACAATCATTGGAAAGCCTAAGCGCTGGGACACTAAAATAGTTGAGCAGCATTGCCAAGCGCTTAGAGATCAAACTACCCGCCTTTCAGCATGACAACCCAACGGTTAACCCACTCCGTTAAACCTTCTAACATTGGCGATTTGTTATATATCGCCAATACCCCTTTCATCTTATGCCCTAGTAGTTTCTCAGTGAACTGCAAAGGGCATCCCGCATCAGTTAAGTGTGTTGATATAGTTCGCCTTAAATCGTGCATTCTGAACGGCGCAACACCTTCAATAGACTCGTAACAAGGCTTAGATATTTGGCTCACGCTTGAGCCGCTAGCGGGATGATCCCCATCACGGTTAGGAAACATATAAACGAACGCCGGCGATTGAGCTTTTAAATATTCCAGGTCTTTAATAAGATCATCCGGTATGGGCCTAATAATAGAGTGCAAAGCCCCTTTGGTGTTTTCTCTTTGTGTAGTGAAAAGTTTATTATCTAAATCAAAGTCTGTTTTTTTCGCGCTGCATAGCTCGCTTATACGACAACCAAACACCATTGCACAACGTAAAAGAACTTTGTTTCTATCAGTTATATTTAGTAAATCTATGTTTGACCAAATTAATTGACACTCTTTAAGTGATAAAAAGTGCTCACGCGAAGCATAATCGCTAGCGAAGTCGCTTGGCCTTAATGCTTCAAATTGCGAGTTATTAATAAAGCCCTGACGAATGCAAAAACGAAATATCGATCTAATCTCAATAATCGCAGTAAAAGCAAAGCCCTTACCTCTGCCCTTTTCAATTGATACATCACTCATCGACTTAAAGAACGCTGTAAAATGCGTTTTATCCATTAGTGATACATATTGATTGCCCCAAGTGTCATTTATACATGATCTTATTCTTGTGCTTATACCTTCCGGGTTATCTCGCTTAGGTAGGCAATAGTTTTTAAACCAATAATCAAAGCAATTGTAAATAGTTGGGTTTTCGATAAATTCAGCTTCAACCGATTTTATTGCCACCATGTTTCTAGGATCTAAATTTTTATCTACTAGCGACATTTGCGCTGCGCATTCTTCGCGCGCTTGTGCAAGTGTCATTGCTGGGTAGGTGCCTAATTTATACCTAACTTGCTTACCGTTAATTCGATAGCGTATTTGAAATGAGATCTTTCCCCTTGGGGAGATCCTAAGCGATAGGTTATCGCCGTCTGTTATTTCAGGCTTACCGGTATACTCTTTACCGTTTAAGCTCTTTAGTTTAGCTGCTGTTATGTTCATTGAGGCTCCGACTCTGAGTACCAAATGTGACCAAAAAAAGGGTCAACTTTAAAATGGTACACAACTTAGGACACAAAAGTCACCAATAATAGCGGCTTACAAAGGTTGTTAACGGTAGATAGGGGGTATTAAAAGCGGTGTAAGTTGTTGTTTTTTAGATGATAAAGGGCGTTATGGGAGGATAAAAATATATAGCGGAATATGACTAAAGGCAATGAATCATTAAGTTTAATAATTGTTTTACTTCTGTTTGAAAGCCTAATGTTTCTTTTTGTGCTGCAGTCATTTATATATCTCCAATTTGCAAAGTGTCTGCGTTATGCACTTAATATGGGGTGAGGTGTTAGAACTTCAAGGGAAAAATCAAAAAAAGGTAAAACGAAAAAATAGAATATCTCGTTTATCTAAAATGGGTGCGGACAATTAATATGAATCTTTTCACCTGTTGTTGGATGTTCAAAATATAAATCGCTGGCATGTAATTGTAAGCGTCCTGCCATGTACTCACTTTGCGCACTTTTATATAAATCACAGCCTAAAATTGGGTGCCCTATAAACTGGCTGTGTATTCGTAATTGATGGGTACGTCCGGTAACGGGCGTAAATTGCACTAAGGTTCTGCACGGTTGTTTAAGCCGCTCAAGCACACTGTATTCACTCACCGCTACTTTGCCCGTCGTTTGGCAAATTTTAACTCGCGGAAAAAGCAGTTTATCTTTTGCTATTGGTGCAGTAATTTCCCCCTCATCAACAGCTAAGCTACCCTCTAACATGGCTACATAACGCTTTTGGATAGTACGCGCCTGAAACTGTTTATTAAGATGCTTTGATGCTTTGGCGTTTAATCCAACAATCATAATGCCCGATGTACCCAAATCTAATCGATGCGGTAACTTTGCCTCAGCAAATGCGGCTGTTAACTCTTTTTGACCATGTACTAAACGGTAATGTACTGAGTCCCAGTTAAGGGGGTTTTTACCAGACAAACTTAATAACCCACTGGGTTTATTGATCAATAAAATATCGTCATCTTGATATAATATTTCAATAAACCCGTCGCATTTAGGCGCTACAAAGTCATCAACAATCATGTGTGGTGCTGAAGGTGTATGCGATGTTGAGTTATCTATTAAGTTAATCATTAAATTAGTCAATATCTTTTGAATGAAGCGCTTTTAAAGCCAATACTTGCTCACGTAAATCGTCTGCTACTACTTTGTCAGCAGCAATCGGGGTACCTACTGCAACCGACACCAAAGACCATTTTAATCGTGGTAGTTGCCACTTAGCTTTTCGGCTAAACATACTTCCCCACAAGCCCCCTAAATGCACAGGAATAACGGGCACAGGTGAGCGCTCAATAATGCGCTCGATTCCACGGCGAAAAATATCGATAGAGCCGTCACTGGTTAGTTTTCCTTCAGGGAAAATACCAACAAGTTCGCCTTTATTAAGCGCAGCAGCCACTTCGTCAAACGCTTTTTTAAACGCTTCTGGATTGGTTTTTTCACTGTTAATGGGAATAGCTTTGGCCATTTTAAATAACCAATGTAGGGCTGGCGAATAATAAATAGGGGCAAATACCATAAATCGGATAGGCCTTGGTGATGCTGCTAAAATAAACATCCAATCGACAAAGCTCACGTGATTACACACTATAACGGCAGCGCCTTCATCTGGAATATTACTTTCACCTTTTGTACGCACTCTGTACATACAAATAGCTAAAATATATATAATAAATCGTAAAAAGAACTCTGGTACTTTGGTATAAATATAAACAGATATAAGCAAGTTTAGCCCAGCAAGTAACAGTAGCAACTCTGAAATACTCCACTGAAAAACAGACAGTGTTACAATACTTAAAACAGCACTGCCCACCATAAACAGTGCATTTAATACATTGTTAGCCGCTATAACTCGTGAGCGACTCGACTCTTCAGTACGCTGTTGAATAAGCGCATACAGCGGTACAGTGTAAAAACCAGAGCCAATACCAATGCCTGCCATCCATACAAAATGCCACAACATGTCGCCTGTTTTTAATAACTGCTCAAGCGTCAATAATTCAAGGTTTTGAGGTAAATAAGAGCTAATAGCGCTCTCTTGGCTCAGTAAGTATAAAAACAAGGTAATTAAAATAGCGCCAAAAGGCACAATTCCTAATTCTATTCGAGAGCGAGAAAGCTTTTCACATAATAACGAACCAATAGCAATACTTAGTGAAAACACAACTAGCGCGCTAGTTACAACCAGTTCATCGCCGCCCATTGTGTGTTTTACATAATTTGGTAGGGACGTTAAAATAATTGCGCCAATTAACCAAAACCAACTGATCCCGAGGACTGATTTACCAACCGATTCTGTTTGCGAATTAAGTGCTGAAAATACGTTTTTCGTGGATGAAAATATATTATAGGTAAATTTTAAGTTAGGCTCGTTTGCCTCACTAATGGGTATAAAGCGACTGCTCACATAACCCATAACAGCCAGTACTAATACGGCAATACTTATAAGCGTAGGCCCTACTGATTGAGTAATATAATAGGTGCCAAAAATTGTACCAATTAATATTGCTACAAATGTGCCTGATTCAACCAAGCCATTCGCTTTTGTTAATTCGTTAGGGGCTACGTGCTGCGGTAAAATAGAGTATTTTAATGGACCAAAAAACGTACTTTGTACGCCCATTAAAAATACGGTGGCTAACATCAGCCAAACATACTGCGTTAAAATAGAGACAGCCCCTACAACCATAATAGGGATTTCACATAGCTTTACGATTCTGATTAGTTTGGATTTTTCTGTTTTTTCAGCTAGCTGCCCCGCCATCCCTGAAAATAAAAAGAAAGGTAGGATAAATAACCCAGCAGCAATATTTGAATAAAGTGCGCCATCAGCAAGCGTTGCAGCCTGGAATATCAATAAAATAAGCACTGATTGCTTATACACGTTATCGTTTATCGCTGAGAAAAACTGCGTAATAAAAAGCGGTAAAAAACGCTTACTACCCAGTAATGTACCTTGGTAGGGTTGATTATCTTTCATTGTATTCCTTACTAATTAGAGACATAGCCCAAAAATATATTATATCAATTTGTTTAATTAAATGATCTATTTTGAGGGCGAAAAAACGTGTTGATAGCTAGGCAAAAAATTCGCTATTTAGTTGTTCTAAATGAGAATTTTTTAACGCAGGTAGCGACACGTTTAGCCCCGCAAAATGATTAAGTATTATTGCGGATTGGTATTTGATTGTTTCTAAGCTTACCTTAAAAACAAAAAAGCCTACATGATTTAATCATGCAGGCCTTTATAATATCTTTTCAAATAGTAACTTAGAGTTAGTCTTGTGTAACTAAACGCCTGCCGCTAAAAGCATGCATAAGCGTTCTACCATCTACTAAATCAAGCTCGCCCCCCACAGGAATACCGTGAGCAATACGCGAAGCACCTACTTTATATTTATGACAAAGCTGAGCAATATAATGAGCTGTAGTATCGCCTTCAACGGTAGGGTTAGTCGCTAAAATAACCTCATTAATACCGCCTTGAGCAAGTTTTTGCTCTAAAACGTCTAAGCCAATTTCTTTAGGGCCGATACCGTCAATTGGCGATAAATGACCCATTAAAACAAAGTATAGCCCTAAATACTGACCTGTTTGCTCAATGGCAAGCACATCAGTAGGCGATTCAACAACACATAATATGCCGCTGTCTTGGCGTTTTGTACTTAAACAAATATCGCACTGAGCTTGTTCGCAAAAGGTGCGACAAGACTGACAATGCCCTATGGCTGTCATTGCTTTAGTCAATGCATTGCCCAGCTGAGTGCCTCCCTTTCGGTCGCGCTCAAGCAAGTGAAAAGCAATACGTTGCGCTGACTTTGGACCAATGCCCGGTTGACAGCGCAGTGCTTCTATAAGCTGATTTAAACTATCTGAAAGTTGCATTATTTACTTAAAACGGCATTTTCATACCTGGTGGTAATTGCATACCGCCAGTCACTTTACCCATGCGCTCTTGTGTTTCTTCTGCAACACGGCGTACAGCATCGTTACATGCTGCTGCAAGTAAGTCTTCAATCATGTCTTTGTCGTCTTCCATCAAGCTTTCATCAAGCTGAACACGACGTACATTGTGGTTACCAAGCATAGTTACTTTAACTAAACCGGCACCGGCTTCGCCAACAACTTCTAATGTTGCTATTTCGTCTTGGGCTTTTTGCATGCGATCTTGCATTTGCTGCGCTTGCTTCATCATGTTGCCCATTCCACCTTTAAACATAACTTTCTCTCTTTCTTTTAATACATTAATTAACATGAACATAAGGGCGATTGTAAGTAATTACAATGCCTGAATACTGTTTTCGTCAATTTCGGCGCTAAATACTTGCTGAAATTGTACTATGTTTTCATCAGATGTGATCACATCGATTGCTTGTTGATGACGACCTGCATCAATTTTTTGCTGAATAAGATAAGGAGAGTCAATAACTCCCTTAGCAAAATTAATACTTAACGACACGTTATGCTCATAAATACTCGACAATGCGGCATCTAATCTTTGGCGAAGCATCGGTGTATCTAAATGCTTTTGTGATTCATCAACGTCTATATGTAAACTGTTGCCTTGCTTGGTAAATATTGAATGCAATGCAAATTGGCGCATACGACCACCAAGTCCCATACGTTTAATTAAATAAGCCCATTCATCTTGTTGATGTGCAAATCTAATTTCACTAATTGGGCTTTGAAAATCATCAGGGGCAGGAATACTTACTTCCTCTGGCACTATTTCAGGCGCTTTTTGAGGGTTTATTTGCTCAAGTAATTCTGGCGCAAGATTTTCAGTAATTGTTTGGTGCTTTGCTTTAAAATCAATCTTACTAGTTGGCTTTATGTTGGAGTGATTATGTGCCTGAGTTTGGCCCCCTGTTACTGGGAGCTCATGCTTTTTTTCACTCTCACCTTCGCTATCAGTTGCCCAAGGAGGGATATCGCCAGACGCAGTACTTGAAGGGCTATTAAGCTCACTTGCACTTATATCTGCACTACCTTGATGAACACTTTGGGCTTGAGGCATTCTTGGATGCTGTTCTGGCTTTTTAGCAGGCGCTTGGCTTGGCTGCACTGCTACATTATTTGCAGATGTACTTGTACTCTTGCCTGATAACCTACCCGCACCCGATATGTTTCTGTCACGTAAAATACGAGCAATGGCAGATTGCGCCTGCGCTTCTTGTTCAGCTATTGGCGTACTTGCATTGTGATTTGTTAAGGGCTCTGGTGAAAACTCTGAGTTTGCAGTAGATGCAGGTTTAAAACCCTGATCTACAGCGCTACTCATTATATCGTCAAACTGCGAAGCTAACGTTTGCTCAGCATCACTATGTTGCATGTAAGCTTCATCTTCACTTTGGCGCTGGGCTTGAGCATCCGAAACAACATTGGTTTGTGGTTGTTCATTAGCTGAAGCCTGTTGTTCAAAAGCGTTTTCACTTTGTTGAACCGGTTGCTCTACTGCAACTTGGGCAGGCTCATTATTACTTTGTACGACGTCATTATTCGATGTCTGAGCAGCAACATTTGGTAAAGGCTCTATCTCAAGGGATTTAGGCTGCTCTGTATTGCTAACTGGCTTAGTATTATTTACAGGGACACTACTTTGGCTAGCTACAGTGTTTTGCGATGTTTTATTTTTATTTAATATATCTCGCAGTGCATTTGCACGGCCTTGTTTATTTGGGGCCGGCTCTTCGTTTACTGTGTGTACAGTTTGTTGAGCGTCTGTAGGATTAAATGCTAATAATCTTAGCATTATCATTTCAAAACCTAAGCGAGGCTCTGGTGCCCATTGTAAATCTTTTTTACCATTTAACAGTAACTGATAATAAATTTGAATTTGTTGTGGGCTCGTATGTTGTGCAACATGAGCAATATAATCTACATTTTTTTCATCTAGCCCTGCCGCTTCTGGCACTAACTGGGTTAGTTGAGTCAAATGCGTAAGTGCAATTAAATCATCAAGCAATGCCACATAATTAGGATTACGACTTGCCACCTGCGCAATCTCATCCATTAGCGCAGCGCCATCTTGTGCAAGTAATGCTGCAAGCAAGCTTTGGCTATAATGAGTATCCATTAAACCAAGCATTGTTTGTACTGCTTGATTATTAATATCACCATTTGTTTGTGCGATAGCTTGGTCGGTTAAGCTAAGCGCATCACGCATACTGCCATCAGCGGCTTTTGAAATAATGCTAAGTGCGTCGGTATCAAAGCTAAGCTGCTCTTGAGTAAGTACGTGTTCAAGCTGTGTTTTAATTTCACTTTGCGACAAGGCATTCAAGTTAAATTGTAAACAGCGAGATAAAATAGTAACTGGTAGTTTTTGAGGATCGGTCGTCGCCAATAAAAATTTCACATGCTCTGGTGGCTCTTCAAGCGTTTTTAAAAGCGCATTAAAGCTGTGCTTAGAAAGCATGTGAACTTCATCGATTAGGTATACTTTATAACGTCCACGTGTTGGTGCATATTGAACGTTATCGAGTATTTCGCGGGTGTCTTCTACTTTTGTACGAGAAGCCGCATCTATTTCGAGTAAGTCAATGTAGCGCCCTGCTTCTATATCTAAACAGCTGCTACATTGGCCACACGGATTGGCAGATATACCTTCGTCGCAATTTAAGCTTTTAGCAAAAATACGCGCAATAGTGGTTTTACCTACACCGCGGGTTCCAGTGAATAAATAAGCGTGATGCAGTCTATTTTGTGTAAGCGCATTTACAAGCGCTTGCTTAACATGAGACTGCCCAACCAATTCATGAAAGGTTTGAGGACGCCATTTTCTCGCTAGAACCTGATAACTCATCGATTACTCGCCTTCGAATTCAACCAATTTTAGGATTTTAATACCCATTTTTTTGATGCGCTGCTCACCACCAAGCTCTGGTAGTGATACAACAAATGCAGCATCTGTGGCTTCGCCACCTAGTTTATGAACTAATTTAGCGGTGGCTTCAATTGTGCCGCCAGTTGCTAATAAGTC
Organism: Pseudoalteromonas sp. MelDa3; assembly: GCF_002863625.1. Classification (NCBI taxonomy): domain Bacteria; kingdom Pseudomonadati; phylum Pseudomonadota; class Gammaproteobacteria; order Alteromonadales; family Pseudoalteromonadaceae; genus Pseudoalteromonas; species Pseudoalteromonas sp. MelDa3. The sequence continues at coordinate 83,216 of NZ_PJBR01000010.1, forward strand.
ATCAACTAATAATACTTTATCGCCAGGTACAATTGCATCAACATGCAGCTCTAGCGTGTCTTCACCGTACTCAAGTAAGTAATCTTGACGAATAACTTCGCGTGGTAACTTACCTGGTTTGCGAACTGGAATAAACGGAATGCCTAATGCGTAAGACAGTGGCGCACCAAAAATAAAGCCACGTGATTCTGTGCCGATTATTTTAGTAAAACCCTGATCTTTATATTCTGCGATAAACGCGTCAATAGTTGCTTTAAAGGCTTCTGGATTTGCCATTAAAGTGGTTACATCGCGAAACATGATGCCCGGCTTTGGATAATCAGCAATTGTAGTTATGCTGTTTTTGATAATTGCTGGTGTTACTTGAGTCATAATTTTAACTGCTCAATTGTTTATATTACAAAGCAGGTGATTATAACCTTAACTAACCTTTAATTGCGAGTTTGGCGTTACTATAAAAGAAGTATTAACTATGGGGGGTAATTAAAATAAAGTGGTTCAAGGCTGAAGTAAGCAACAGCCTTAATAAACGCTATGCATTTTAAGTTAAGCTAGTGATCCAGCCTAATATTGCATTTAAACAACCAATCCCTGCAAATACAGCTAAGAAAGCAAGAAAATAAGTAGCGTTGAACGGATCTTTAAAGTCTTTATCATCTGACATTGGTACAACCTTTTATTAAGCACGACAAATAAGGCTGCCATAATAGACGATGTAAAATCATCAATAAAGACCTTAATCTTGATTTTTTGTCACAATTACACCGCGTTCAACCATTGCATTAAGGGTAACCAATGCGCCTTGAGCAATTTGATCTGCATTAAACTGTGGTGCATGAGCGAATACCTGTTGGCAAACGTCGTCAAATGTCGCTCCATCACTTGCCTCAATAATTGATAGTAATGAAGCAGTCATCGCATTTGTAGCCAGGAATTGAACATCACCATCTTCATCTCTATATACAACAAAATAATTAGGCTGAGGTGATGGCTCTTTTGGTTTAAAGCGATTGCTAATATTTTGAACCGGAAATTGATAACTTAAATTTCTTGCCGTTTTCGATAAATACAAAGCAGAACTAGTAAGCGCTGTTGTTTGTAATTTTTGCTCTTGCTCATCTTCGTGTGCAATCGATACATCTAGCTCTACCCACTCATAATGTGCAAGTTCTAGCATAAACACGGGATCGTATCTTTTCATTTTATAATCACTTGATAAGTAATTAATAAACTCCCCTGCTATATCTAAAAAGTACGGCGAATGACAATCATATTCGCTAAAAAATTGGCGTACAAGGACCAGCCATTGCTTGTCTGTATATAAGGTTTTTAATACCGGAAAACCTGATGATATAAAACCTTCAATGTTATTAAAAAATAGGTCGCGATAAATGGCCATACGTCTGTCTTCGATACCACTGGGCTTTTTATTTTTTTTAGGCTCGCGAATATGCGCCATAAATTCGTTTTGTATTTCAATAAAGCTCATAACCAGGCACTCTTTTAATATTTATAAAGGCTTATATTAAGCTCGTTGTTTTGAAACCGTTGAAGTAATGTGTTTAGCTTGTAGCTCATGAATTATATCTAACTCTTTGGTTAAAATATTCATGGTAGGGATATTAAAATCGCGCTCAAGCAAGGTTGGAAATACGCCATGCACTTCATATGCTTTATCCAGTAGATCCCACACAGGATCAATGACATCAGCACCATGTGTATCCACTATTAAGTCATCAGCCTCATTATAATGGCCTGCAACGTGCCCATAGGCAATACGATTAGAGGGTAACCCAGTTAAAAACGCTTGTGCGTTATAGCCATGATTAATCGAATTCACATAAATGTTATTCACATCCAGTAAAAGCTTGCAGTCTGCTTGCTCTAAAATGGTATTTGTAAATTCCAGCTCTGATAATTGCTGTCCAGGAGCGCCATAATAGGAAACATTTTCTATCGCAATTTGCTGCTCAAGTATGTCTTGTACTTGTTTAATACGAGGGACAACATGTGCTATTGCATCTTGTGTAAACGGAATAGGCATTAAGTCATACATATGGCCTGTACCAGAGCAGTAACTTAAGTGCTCACTAAAGATTTTTATATTGTGCTCTTCAAAAAAAACTTTTAAAGATTTAACAAATTCAACATCCAGTGGTTCGGGTGAACCGATAGACAGTGATAATCCATGACACACAAAATTGTTTGCATCTGTTAATGTTCTAAATTGCTTTTTAAAGCGCCCACCTAGTTTTAACCAGTTCTCTGGCGCAACTTCCAAAAAATCTACTTGATTAGGTACGTGTTCAAGCAGTTCATCAAGCATTTCTCGTCGTAGGCCAAGGCCCACCATCCCGAAATCTGTACTCTGGATTTGTGTCATAACTACCTCTAACTTATCAAAAAAGGGCCTTAAGGCCCTTTTAGCATAACTTATTTAGAATAAGATATTAACGACCGCCACATTTACCTTCGCCGCACTTACCTTCTTTTTTAGTTTTTTTAGCATCGCCGCCGCATTTACCTTCACCACATTTGCCTTCTGTTTTAGCTTTTGCATCTTTTGCATCGCCGCCACATTTACCTTCACCACACTTGCCTTCTGTTTTAGCTTTTGCATCTTTTGCGTCGCCGCCACATTTACCTTCGCCACACTTGCCTTCTGTTTTAGCTTTTGCATCTTTTGCATCGCCGCCACATTTACCTTCGCCACACTTGCCTTCTGTTTTAGCTTTTGCATCTTTTGCATCGCCGCCACATTTACCTTCGCCACACTTACCTTCTGTTTTAGCTTTTGCATCTTTTGCATCGCCGCCACATTTACCTTCACCACACTTACCTTCTTTAGCGTCTAGTTGGTAACCTGTCACTAATTGTTGAAACTCAAATGGGTTGGCTTGTACATCTGCAGATACAAAGCTTGCAGAGCCAACAACTACTGCACCTAAAGTTAACGCGATTGTATTTTTTTTAACTGTATTCATTTTGTGACTCTCTTTAATCAAGTATTGTAAATCTCAGCAATAAAAATGTATTTTAAATTGCTTGTATGCTTAAGTAGACCTGTACAAGAATAAAAACTTTCATTTATTTTCATAATATTTACTTTTGCGGTTTCTACATTAAATATGGTTGGTAATTACAGATTTATCAATTTGTGATTTACAGGTAAACTATGCGTCCAGTTTTTTATCAAAATTAATCACTTTATGAAACTTGTTTTAGCACCTATGGAAGGTGTCGTTGATTTTAAAATGCGCCAATTACTTACAGACATTGGTGGGTTCGATTTGTGCGTTACCGAGTTTGTAAGAGTGGTTGAAACATGCTTACCTGATAAAGTTTTTCATCGATTTTGCCCTGAACTACATAATAATGGATTTACGCGAGCAGGTACTCCTGTGCGTGTTCAATTACTCGGCCAAGAAGCAAATCCGTTAGCCGAAAATGCAGTAAGAGCAATTGCTTTAGGATCTCATGGGGTCGACCTTAACTTTGGTTGCCCAGCAAAAACCGTTAATCGTAGTCGAGGGGGTGCTGTACTGCTTAAAGATCCTGACCACATGTATACGATTATTAAAGCAGTCCGAGATGCTGTAGATGATAAACATGAAGTAAGTGCAAAAATTCGCTTAGGCTTTGATGATGACAGTAACAGCCAAGAAATTGTTGATGCTGTGGTAAGTGCAGGCGCAAATAGTGTAGCTATACACGCCAGAACCAAACGTGATGGTTATAACCCGCCAGCTTATTGGGAAAAAATTCCACCAATAATAAAAGATAAAAATATTGCCGTTGTTGCCAATGGTGAAATTTGGCAAGTTGAGGACGCAATGCTTTGCCAAAAACGAAGTGGATGTACTGATTTGATGCTTGGTCGTGGCGCCCTTTCGCACCCTGATTTAGCAAAAAAAATTAAAGCTCATGTAAATAATGAACAATATGATGGCCTTCAATGGGAGCATATTATTTATCACTTAATCCACTCTGCTATTCATCAAGACCCTGCAAAAGATGAAAAGTATTTTGCTTCTCGTACAAAGCAATGGCTAGGTTACCTTAAACGCCAATACCCGCAAGCGATCGATTTATTTGATGAAATCAGGCGTTTAAAAAGTAAAGAAGATGTGGCAAGCGTATTAAATAAATACGCCAAAGCACCGCAACTTGATTCAAATCATAACGGCTAACCTAAAGCCTCTAGATAATATCAGTATAACGTGAAGCCAATTTAATAAGGTTGTACTGATAATGCATCATCAAAAAAGACTAAACGATGAAATAGCACAAATTAAATTAAATATATTAACTATGCTTTCTAAATCAGCCTACCCTACACATCAGCATTTAATACAAATTTTAGATAATACAGCAAACAATGAATGGTTAGACTGTGCAGCAGAGAAGCTAGGTCCTGAGTATGCATTTTTGATCAGTCGCATGACTAAATTAGAAGCAGCGGTCAGCCAAATAGAAATTGGGCAATATGGCTACTGCTGCGACTGTGAAGAAAAAATACCAGCCAAATCACTTGAACTAGATCCCGCAACCCAACGGTGTACAAAGTGCGCACAATAAGCGCACTTTCAAATCATTATATAATTTGTTGTATAAAGCTAAATGATTGCCCTGGGTAGAGTATTATATCTTCAACTAAATATTGAGCCTCTTCTTGGGTGATTTCTAAGCGTTTCATAAGATTCACCTTTGCCTGTGGCAAAGTCCACGCATGGTAATGAATGCCAATATCTGATTCCATCATTGCAAGCATCAATGTTTTATCTTTATCAGACATGTTCATATTGCTCGCCATTGCAGGTAAGTCTTGATAATCAGCCTGCCAATCAAGCCCTTCAATTAATTTTTCATTCGATAGATACTGCACTAAAAACGATTTTTTATGAGAAATAGACAATTTACTGTCGAATGCAACACGATCTAATACTTTTATATTTTCATTTAAAATAGTAACCCACTCTAGCGGTGAATGTACTTCGCCACTAAAGTAATTTAGTTTGCTCTGATACCACTGTGACCCATTTGGCAGGCCTCTCAGACCAACACTACCTCTAGGCTTGTAACTAGCTAAATAATCGCTAAAAGCTCTTATATGACTCTTAAGCGCTGGTTGAACGTCATTACTACCTATCGCAATCAATACATAGCTTTGTAGTAGTGTGAGCTCAATTTTATTCAGCTTTAAATTGCTTTGTTTAGCACTGTCTAGCGTATCTTGGGTTAACTTAAGCCAAGTAATAATATTATCCGGCGTACTTTTTGAACCCTCAAAAGCAAGCATGTTTTTTAATACGTCTACTTGAGCCGGCCAATTAAAATAGCGCTCAGGAAAGCGCTCTGCAATAACCAAGTAGTTTACTTGTGCAATTTGATTGAGATTAAGCTCCATACCCATTAGGTTCTGATAAATAGTATGACGTTTAACTAAATACGCATCAGAAAAGACCAATTGCTCTTTAGTAATCCTATCGATTTTTTTAGCGTCTGGTTGTACAAGTGCCATGTTTAAAGTTTTTAAAGCAACTTGTGCGTCTTCAAATGACTCATAAGGTTGAGGCTGCTTTGAACATGCAGCTAAAAATAAGCACAGTAGTAATGAAAAAGAGAGCTTTTTATACATAGTAGTTCCAATAAAAAAAGCCCCAGAGGGGCTTTTTATAAGTTGCTTTAGCTAATTAAAATTAAATTTTAACACCGTTGCGAGCGGCTTTATCTTTAATATATGTAGACCAACCTTTTGCAAACTTACGTGTGCGAGGGTCATCCATAGCTTTAGTAATTGCAGCATATGCTTGCTTATACTTACCTTGATAGTAATACGCTTCAGCTAAATCTGAATAAATAGTACCTTTTTTGTCAGAGCCAAGCTCTAATGCTTTGTTCAAACGAACAACAGCAGCACTGAATTTTTCAGATTGTAAAAGTAATGAACCAGCTTTACGGTAAAGTTCAGCGTCGTCATCAAATTTAGCAGCTTCTTCGTAGTACTTAGCAGCTTTTTCTAGATCCTTAGAGCGATGATAGTTACTAGCAATCGCGCTAACATTCTGCTTTGTACGTTTTACTTTTTCACTCTTAACGGCCTTTTCTAGCGTTACAGCTGCTCTAAAAGGGATCTCGTTTAGAGAGTAAAAGTTAGATAAGACTTTATACTCAACTTCATTTTCAAAGTAACCGTTCTTGTAAGCAACTTCCATCGTTGCTAAACCTTTTTGATAGTCTTCGGTTTGTAGGTAATATTTACCTAAGCTAACCCAAGCTTTTTTATCATCAGGCCATACACGAACAATCTCTTCGCCAATCTTAACCATGTTTGCATAATCTTTAAGTTCAAAGTATGCACCCAGTTTTAATTGGTAAGGACCTTTATTAGGTTCTTTTTGAAGTTTAATTGCCTTATCTGCTGGTTCAAAAACATCACGAAATTGCTCTAACTGATAGTTAGCTTGGGCAATACGCGTGTAAACCGTAGGATCTTCTTCACCGGTAAAATCCATCCAAGTAACATAAGCTTTTTTGGCTTCTTGATACTTTTCTGTGCCAGCGTATAAATCACCTAACAGCTTTAGAGTTTGTTCTTGATCAGCAAAGTTTAAAACATCAGGGGCAACTGCTTGCTTAGAGTACTTAATCGCTTCGTCATACTTTTCTTTTTGAGCGTACATGCTACCTAAGTAACGATTTACGGTCGCTTTATCAAAGTCATTCGAAGGTTCAATCTCTCTAAGCAAAACAATTGCTTCATCAACTTTTTCTTCGTTGTACAAGTCAAATGCTTTAATTACCTTTTTACCAGTACGCTCGCCCATGATTTTAGTTTTTGCTTTTTTACGCTCTTCAATCTTTGCGTAATCTGGCGCTGCTAAAACAGATGCACTTAAAGTAGCACCCGACACAGACATAAGAATCGCAAGAGCAGTTACTTTAGAAAAATTTCTCATTACTCGCCTCCTTAGTTGCCTTGGTTAAGTTTAAAGTCTAATTGAACTTGTAAACCTGGTTGTTTCTGTGGTTTTCCGTCAATGATCTTAGGACGGTACTTCCACTTACGCAGTGCTCGTTTAGCTTCACGGTCAAAGATACGTTTTGGATCTGCGTCAATTACTTCAACGTCAGTTACTCCACCTAACTCATCAATTGTGAATGAAAGTTGTACCCAACCTTCTTTGCCATCACGTGCTGCTTGCGTTGGATATTTTGGTTCTATACGAACGATAGGTGTCGCATCACCATCTCGTCCAAATGCACCAGGACCACTTAGTCCACCAGCTGAACTACCAACATCAATGCTACCCATGTTAAATGACATAGCACCAGGGTTTGGATTATTATTTTCCGGCTGTGGCGGCTGCGGTTTAGGCGGCTGCTTTGGCGGTGGTGGAGGAGGAGGCGGTACACGCTTCCTCTCCTGCACCTTAGATTCAGGCGGATTCGTCATTATTTCGACTATGATCTGCTCTTTTTGTTCCGTATTACGGTCAGCCCCACCAGAGATGAGGAAGGCCATGAAGTAGAACAAGCCGAAAGTAACTGCCCCACCTGCAATCAGTGAAAACAGAAAACGAATCATTACTGATCTCCAGCTATTGAAATTCTAAGGTTGTCACCCGTCGCTTTAATCTGGTCCATAACTTTAACCACTGTGCCGTGTTTAGCTTCTTTATCAGCTTGTATAATCACAACTTCAGTAGGTTGTTCTGCTAATAAACTTTCGATTTTTGCTGAAATACGTTCAACATCAATTTGTTGTTTATCAACCCAGATTTCGCCGTTACTACGAATAGCAATAAAAATGTTAGCATTTTTTTGCTTAGTAGCTTGGGCAGCTTTTGGTTTATTGACCTCGATACCAGCCTCTTTAACGAACGATGTAGTTACGATAAAGAAAATAAGCATGATAAATACGATGTCAAGCATTGGCGTCATATCAACCGCTGCTTCTTCTTCTTCACGAAAACGTTGTTTACGTGCCATATTTAATTCTCTCTCTAGTGATGAGGCATACTATCAATAAGTTTGGCTTTCACCATTTTAGCTTTTGTCTCAAGACGTGAGCTAAAAAATACTCCAGATAGTGCCGCAACCATTCCAGCCATTGTTGGGATTGTTGCCATTGAAATACCTGATGCCATTAAGCGTGCATTACCCGTACCCTGGTTGGCCATGGTTTCAAAAACCGAGATCATACCAGTAACAGTACCAAGTAAGCCTATTAAAGGACAAACAGCTACTAATGTCTTAATCAACAACATACGCTGATCTAATTTTTCAGACGCTTCAGAAATCCATGCTTCACGGATTCTGTGTGCGTACCAAGACGTAGTGTCTTGGCGGGCATCCCACTTTGCTACAATTTCTTTCGCTGTGCGAGGAAACTCTGCAAGTAGAAACCAATAGCGCTCAATCATTAAAACCCACATCAGAAAGAGTGCTATCGCGACCACGTATAAAACCTGGCCGCCTGTGCCAACAAAATCCCTGATAGATTCCCATATCTCCATCAGGACTAGCATTAGGCTTTCTCCTTCTCCGCGTGAGTAGCAACGATACCCGCGCTTTGCTCATCAAGGATGTGTAATACCGACTTACTACGACCAGCTACAAGAGCATGAAGTAGAATTAGTGGTAATGCAGCAATTAGACCTAGCGCTGTAGTTACAAGTGCTAGAGAGATGTTACCTGCCATGATCTTCGGATCACCCGTACCGAACAATGTGATTGTTTGGAACGTTAAGATCATACCGATTACTGTACCTAGTAGACCTAGTAATGGTGCGATTGCAGCAAGAATCTTAATTATGTTGATACCAGCTTCGATGCGCGGCGTTTCACGTAGAATCGCTTCATCAAGTTTAAGCTCAAGGTTTTCAACATCTTGGTTCTTGTTGTCATGGTACACTTTAAGAATACGACCCAGTGGGTTATTTGTATTCGGTGTAGCAACATTTTTAAGCTGGCTCTTAATCTTACTAGTAGTAAGTGTAAGGTCAACAAAGCGAATTAGAGTAATTAGCATACCTAAAGCTAGTAAAGCTGTAATGATATAACCAACTACGCCACCTTGATGGAAGTATTCCATAAGTGTCGCTTTTTGAGTGTTGATACGTAAGATAGCACCACGAGTCGGATCGATATAAACACCAGCGTAGTTATCTGGTGATGTATTTTCAAGATCAGTGATACCGTCTAAGATATAGCTATCAGGCTGTTTACCTAGAGGCTGAATAGACTTAGTTTCTGGTGAATAAATTAAGTAACCATCGTCTGTAACTAAGTTAAAGTTACCGATACGCGTTACTTTCTTCATTGACGGGTTACCGTCAAGACCAGCAACTTCAGTTTCAAAAGTTGAAACTTTAGCTGATTCAGTCATTTCTGTTTGAAGTGAAATCCAAAGCTCTTCAAGTTCACGAACAGTTGGAAGTTCTTTAGCAGCAGCTAATGAACGTAAGATTTCTGCACGGCCAGGTTTCTCAGCACTAACTAGTGATGCTTCGATAGAACCGATAGCGTCTTGAGCTGCACGACGTACAACACCAAACATCTCACCCAAAGTACCTTGAGCACTTTGAAGAGCAGCTTCTTTTTCAGCTAACGTGTTTTCATTTTGTGCATATTGCTTAGTTAAGCTTTCACCACGAGACTTCTCAGAAGCAAGTTGGCTTTTAGCTTTATTAAGTAAAGATTGCTTGTCAGCACGATCTGATAAGAACTCTTGTTCACGTTTCTTATCGATTTTACCTTCAGAGATACGCTCTTGCTTTACTTGCTCAAGTATTTTATCTAGAGCTCCAGTATTTGCATGTGCATTTAACGCGGTACCTGCAGAAACAGTTAGTACTGCGGCAACAGCAAAACCTTTAAATAGTTTCTTCATTATTGATTACTCCGCGCCAAAGATAGGTAGTTTAACAAGTTCTAATGTCGCTTGCTTACGCGCCATACGAATAACTTCTTTAACAGGTTTTAGGTATTCTTCACCTAATTCTTTCCACTGTTTAGTGTTGTTATCCCACACCCAAGCATGTTTCAAGTCAAAAGACTGAGCAACGTAAGTAATACGACCTAACTGACCGATATCAACGTTAATACTTTTGCCATCAACTTCTAGTGTACCTTGTGAAGCAGATACAAGTGAGCTGTATGCTGTTTCAATAGTGTAAGCTTCAAGTACTTGACGGAATTTTTCAGACGTCGTTACAGACGCAGAAACCATGATTTCACGTAGTCTTTCAACACGTCCTAAACGCGTCTCTAGATTAAATGGAACGTCCGCTTTGATGAATTGCTCAAGCGTATCGATCATGCGATACATCAAAGGCACAACGTTTTGTTTCGTGTTATCAATCGTAGCGATTTGACGATCAAACGATTCAATAGACGCGTTTTGGCTATCAACCAAGCGCGACACGTGATCGTTATACACTTTCATAAGTTCAGTCTCATCAACAACGCTACGGTACTCAGCGATTAGCTCCTGAGTTTGACCATATACATTGTCAATTTTAGTTTGAGACTTAACCGCAGCCTTTTGAATTTGTTGACCTGCTTTTTGCACGTCATTCAAAGGATCTGCAATCACATTGCTGCTTGCAAATGCAAATGCGCCAACCAACGCAGTTGCTACAAGACTCTTTCTGATTTTAACAGACATAGTTCCCAACCAATTAAGTAATGTTACTTTTATAATTTAATTATCCTCCGAAGAGAACAACCCTGATATCTTTTAATAGATATCAACCTTCCAATAATGCTAAATGCAATTAGCGCTGTCAACTTGATGTTTACTAATCTCTGCAAATAAATAGCTAAGTTAATGCTTAAACAAAAGTACCAGCACACAACTGTTAACATTATTGCAACCAAGCTTTTGCTTAATATTTCGATTAAAGCCTTTTGAGGGGTGTATTTATTCGCATTGTACTGACATAAAACAACATTATTGCAACATTTAGCCAAAGCTGAATTCGCACTGAAAAAAAACAAAAAAAAATATAGATAGATATAACAAAAGTTATTTTTTAAACGATTTCAGCACATTTTATCTCCCCAATAACACTTCATCTGAAAAAACAAACCATTTGTCGCACAAAAAAACAACACTGGATAATCTACAATACCGCCCACCTTGCTTTATGCACGCAATGCCTAAAGCCATTTATAAAACGTGTTTCCCATAAATAGTAATAATAAGTTTCTTTTAGCAAGGCCTGAAATAGCCAAATAGCTTTCGATAATTAGACGAGTTACATTTACCGCTTTAGAGTGCTCATTAATACTATTTAACAGTTAAATTTATTTAGTAACAAAGTTAATCACAAAAAGCTGCTCAACTTTAATAATAATGGACTATAAATGATGCCTAACGCTTCCATAATAAGCTATCAGAGGTCTATAGAGGTTCCCTTGCCCATTTATAGTTAAAGTACAAAACTTCAATCTGATTGCA
>NZ_PJBR01000040.1:0-33046 GCF_002863625.1 Pseudoalteromonas sp. MelDa3
GCTTTAAAACGGAATGGATGCCAAAGGTTGGATATGGAAATTTTATAGATGCTAAATATAGCGTGAGTGATTATATCAACGGATATTACAACAACGTTAGACCGCATCATTATAATGCCGGTTTAGCGCCAAATGAATCTGAGATTAGATACAAGGATTCTAAAACTGTGGCCAAATTTTATTGACCACTACAGAGCTCGTTGGGTTTCGCTGCGCTCTACCCAACCTACGAGTTTATCTTAAATTTTTACGCAGACAAAAATGGCGTTACCTGAGCGCTCTGCCCATGGGGTTATTTTGTCGTAGTCATGTTCAAATATGTGAATTTCGAAGTACGGTTTTAAGGCTTCTTTAAGCTCGGTATAACTAAAAGCAACCATTGGGTGCTCGTCGTGCCATACAAGTGTTTTATCTGCGGTGGTTTTTTCTATGCTGAGTTTTAATAGTTGTTTGCTGCCAGTGCCACTGTAATGCCAACCAGAGCGAAATGTGAAGAAGCTGTTTTCGCTTGTTGCGGTGTGCTCTACAAATGAATCGCTGTCGATTTTGTTTTTATCAACCGTGTTAAAACAAAATATTCCACCCACGTTTAATGCGCTGTGTACGCTGGCAAGGCATTCTTTTAACTTATTAATGCCGTCGCAGTAATGGATTGAATACAAAAAGCAGGTAATTAAATCCACGTGCTCAGTTACCTTAAATTCACTCATATTTTGCAATGAAAATTGCGCTTCTGGGCAACGAATTTGTGCTTTATCGAGCATTGGCTGGTTTAAATCAAGCCCACTACTTTTATAGCCGTAGTCAATAAAGTGGCGTACATGCGGGCCGGTGCCACATGCTAAATCGAGATGGGTATTTGCGCCATTACCAAAAATTTGGTGCAGCCTGTGAATAGAATTGCTTTGGGCTTTATAATCTATATCTGCGCACATTAAGTCGTAGTAATCAGAAAGGTCGGTGTAGAGTGCATTTGCGGACATATAAGCCTAGTGGTAAGTAGTAGAATATTTTTAAGTCGCGCATAGTAAACTAATTAGCACAATTAACGAAGAAGATATGAGCTTTAGGGTAGATGTAATCTTAGGTTATAAAGTTCAGGCTATAAAGTACAGGGTTGTCGGATGGCGCTTCGGTTATCCGAGCTAAGTACACGACCTACGCAATTTAAATATTATAGAGCATTGTTAAAAACTGTGTGAAATTGGAGATTCGTTGGGTTTCGCTACGCTCTACCCAACATACGTACTATAACTTTAAGCTGGCTTTAACTAATTCCTAAATACTTATGTACTTGTATTGATAGGCGCCAGTTTTTGGCAATACAGGTGTCGATTGCTAATTTAGTTGCTGATACTTTTTGGCTAATTGGCTGCAAGTAAACAAGCTTTGGATTAACGCCTGTTTTAGCAAATAATTCTTCTAGCTCTTCTACGTGCTTTTGCATAGCAACGGGGTGTTTTATCTCGTTTGCACGCTTCATGGTGCTGGTAAGTACTTCATAACCACCGCGCATATTAATTTTTGGCGATACCGTTACCCATGTTTGCTCTGGGGCGAGTATTTCAAACGTGCCGCTGGTTTCTATTTGTGTGCTAAAGCCGTGTTCGTGTAATAAGTTACATACAGGATTTAAATCAAACATGCATGGCTCGCCGCCGGTAATTACTACGTGCTTTGCGGTATAACCACGTGATTGAAACAACGCTAAAATTTGCTCTGCACTGGCGTTAGCCCAATGATCTGAGTCGGCTTTTTTTTCTACGGTTTCATCCAGCGATACTTTATATACATTATCAACATCCCACGTTTGCTTAGTGTCGCACCAAGAGCAGCCTACTGGGCAGCCTTGCAGACGTAAAAATATTGAGGGTGTGCCAGTAAAGCTAGCTTCACCTTGAATGGTTTCAAACACTTCATTAATTTTGTACAAAAGAGATCTCACTTACTACCTAGCAGCCAAATTGCTACTATTAAAAAACCAAAAAGCGCTGTGCAAAAATTGTTATTTAAGCTGCGGCCGTGTAGTATATCGCGCCCTGATATAAACCTCTATTAAAACTAAGAGCAAAACAGATATGACGCAAAAAGTAGTTGTTATTTATTCCGGCGGTATGGACTCATTTACCGTATTAAATAAAGCCCTGCAACAAGGCCATGATGTATATGCCCTATCATTTGACTATGGTCAGCGTCATGTAAAAGAGCTTAAAGTGGCGGCAAGTGTGTGTGAAAAATTAAACGTTCCACACAAAATTGTTGATATTTCGGCGATTAACCAACTTATTGGTGGCTCATCACTTACTGATGACATTGATGTGCCTGAAGGCCATTACGAAGAAGAAAGCATGAAAAGTACGATTGTACCTAATCGTAATATGATTTTGCTCTCGCTTGCTGTTGGTTACGCGGTATCACTTAAAGCTGGCCAAGTTTATTACGGCGCTCACTCTGGGGATCATGCTATTTACCCTGACTGCCGTCCTGAATTTGTGCAAAAAATGGATGATGTGTGTCGTATTGCTAATTACGACGCTGTAGAAATTTTTAGCCCATACTTAAACAATACTAAAATTGGTATTTTAACCGACGGTATTGAAATGGGATTAGATTACAGCCAAACGTGGACTTGTTATAACGGCCGTGAAAAGGCCTGTGGTAAATGTGGCGCGTGCCAAGAACGCCTTGAAGCATTTGCACTAAATAACATTACAGACCCGTTAGAATACGAATAAGCGCTAATTAATTAGTAATACAATTGCTGTAAACAAAAAAAGGCTATCATCGATAGCCTTTTTTGTTTGTTTAATTTTAACGTAGAGATTACAACCAGCGTTTTACGCGCGCTTTATAGGCGGTAAACTCTTCGCCAAATAATTTAGTGAGCGCACGCTCCTCGGGTATTATTTGAAAAAACGTTAAATACGCAATAAACCCTATAATACATAAAAGTGCCCACAAGGAACTTAACCAAATACCCCACCCTGCTAAAATAAATGCAAAACCTACGTACATTGGGTTACGCGAAATCCGATAAATACCGCTAGTAATAAGTTTTGACGCTTGCTCAGGTTTATTAGGGTTTACAGTGGTGTTTGCTATTTTAAAACTCACCACCCCTGCAATACAAAAAACACACCCTATAATGACCAAACTTGCTGCTAAGTAGGTAATAAATGCGGTGAAATCAATAACACTGTAATGCGCAATAAGCGCCATTATGCCTGCAAAAAACAGCACAACAATAACGGGAGGTATTTTATTATTTAACATGGCAACTCACTGTATTGGCTAAAGTATGTTTATTATATGGAGATTAGGGCGTGTTGTTCTTTGGTGATTGAATTTGCAGCAGTATGTTTGGTTTTTAGGCAAGGCAGAGCCTATGTAGTGTGGCTATCCCCCATAAATAGGCGATAACGCAGCATAAAGACCAAACATGCGCTGCCCTTTGGGTTCTTTCTAGGGACGATTAACTCTTTGTTGCTCGGTTTTTACTTAGCCCACTAGGTTACAAACCTCGCGCCGCGATTTAATCGCCCCTAGATTGAACAAATTTCAATCCACAAAGATTAACACGCCCTAGCCATTAAACAATATCTAAAGTGTATAAATGATGAACACACTCAAAGCTGAGCTTAAGTAAAGTATACAAATTAAGTTACAATTGTCAGCTTTATCAAAAGCGCTTAAAGGTTATACTTTAACCATAAACGAATAATAAAATGATAAGGAATGAAATTATGTCTGGAACTACGATGATTGTACTAATTGTGCTAATTTCGGTTGGCTCAGGAGTGGTTTACGATATGTATAAAAAGCATCTTGAGTTTAAGCATAAAATGCAAAACAACAACAGCGATGCCCATAAACAATTAGCTGAAACAAACGCACAAGTGCTTGCATTAAAAGAGCGTGTACAAACACTTGAAGCTATTGTTACCGATTCAAGCTTTAGCGTTAAAGATGAAATTAATAAACTTTAAATTGTTATAAGTAATTTGGATATAAATGTGCATTTTCTGGCTGCTCAATACCGTGAGCAGCTAAAAACCCACCAATAGCTTGCCCGCAGCCCTGTGGTGCTCGCCCGCTGTCTATCTCAAAATTTAACTGGTTAGCATGTTGCTTACCCATAGAGCAAAGCCCTACAGTACTTGGCGAGCGCATAGCGATACTTAAGTTACCTATTTGTTCAACCACAACGTGCTTACTAAAGCGGGCAAAACCTTTGTACTTAAATTGCTCGTTTACGTAATCATCGCTTGTGGCTACTAATGCTGTAATTAAGGCGTGTAAAAAGCTATTAGCGGATGGATCTGCTGTTAAAAACGCGATTGTTTTTTTATTAAACTCGCTAAGTTGGCAATCTTCACACAACAGCTCAACAGTATATAAATGTTGCTCGGCTATTTGCTGCTGGCTCTTAAGTTCAATACTTTTTCCTGCAAATACAATACGTTTAAGCACTTCATCAACACGGTTTTCAGCACTTTCACTTTTAACAAGTTCAGGGTTTTGCGCCATTACCGGTAAGTCGTGATGGTTATTAAATGGCGTACTTGTTGCACCGCTTTGCATTAACTGAAAAAGCTCTCTTACTTCATGTTCACGCGCTACTTTTAACGCTAAAAATGCAGTTTGGATAAGTTCTGAAGTAGGTAAGTTTTCCTCTACTATCCAGCGTCTGCCAAATAATAGCTTTTTGGCTTTACCTTCATTTGCAGATGCACTTTTTTGATAGTTATCTGGGCTCAGTACTGCTACCTGCAGGTAAATTTCTTCACCTTTTTGTGCAGCAAGCACTCTAAAATGAGCCGAGAATTCTATACTATCAAGCACTTCGTTTACGCTTTCAAGCGTGTGCTTGTAACGTAAAAAATGTTGTGGCACTACCCAGCTACTATTAGCCAATTGCACAAGGGGTGCATAAGAAATAGGTTGCTCGTAGCTGTGTTGCCATTTTTGCTCATTACTAAGCAAATGATTAATGTGACTCTTGTTATCTGACATAAATAAACCAAATAAACTCGCGTTGTGCGATATAAACTATGAACACATTACGTCGTCAATGTCGTAATTAGATCACATGTACGCCCTACTTTCGGGCTTTTTTAACTATCGGTGAGTTCTTGATAGTCTGTTATAACTTTTTGATAGTATGGCTTATCTTTATTGAGCATTTTATTATAATGATTTATGAGTTGCCGCTGGTACATAGCGTGCTCTGCACTACTAAAATCCCACATTTTATTACCGGTGTGACTAATCTCATTATTGCTACTAAAGCTCACTTCAATCACTTCATAAAAACGCTTGTTGTCGTAAACTATTTGCTCACTTACAAGCCCTAAACCTAATTGCTTT
The DNA here is from genome assembly GCF_002863625.1 of Pseudoalteromonas sp. MelDa3. Classification (NCBI taxonomy): domain Bacteria; kingdom Pseudomonadati; phylum Pseudomonadota; class Gammaproteobacteria; order Alteromonadales; family Pseudoalteromonadaceae; genus Pseudoalteromonas; species Pseudoalteromonas sp. MelDa3. The sequence goes on from NZ_PJBR01000040.1 coordinate 5,368, forward strand.
AAACCGACTCGCAACTTATAAGTGTGATGCACTGGGCACAAAATAAAACGAACATTATTCAAATGCTCCACTGCATTATTAGCAATAATTTGTTGTATTAAACTTAACAACAGCTCACCGCCAACACCTGCGATTACAACTACTTGGCTTTTACTTTGAGCAATTTCAATTTTGCCTACATCCTGACATAAGACCTGCCACTGCGGATTTTTATTACAGGTTTTTTGTAATTTATTAATAGATGATAATTGCGCTTCTAGGTCGTTCATTAAAGTGGCGACTATATCTACAAAAATAACCTGGTTTGCAGCTGCGCGTTTTAATAGCGCCATGCCTAAATAACCATGGTCGCAGCAGCAATCCCAAATAATATCGTGATGCTGCGAAATTAATGTATCAATGGCAGTTAGGCGTTTGCTGAGCTTCATTTAATCAGCAGATTGTGACGTTTTGTAGATAAGTGCTTTTAAGCTTCTGTCGCTGTCTACTTCAATAAAACGCTCGGTAGGGGCTAGGCGCTCAACAAATTCAATTGCGCCTTGGGTGTGCTCGTTTATTAACGCCTTAAACGCCTCTTCGCTAAGCTCTGGGCTATTAGCGCACAATAACAATTGTGTGGTATCACAAAGTAGCTCTGGCAACCTGCGCAGCACTTTTTGATAGTCTTTAGTTAATATAAAGCTGCCTTTTTGAAAGCTTGGCGGATCAACTATTATTAAATCAAACGGGGCTGCTTTTTTTAGTTTTCCAAACGACTTTAAAATATCGTGAGGTAAAAAACTTACGCCGCGCTCAAAACCATTTAGTTGATGGTTTTGCTTGCCGACTTTAAGTACACCTTTGCTCATATCCATGTTCATTACATGATCTGCTCCGCCTTGCATAGCTGCAAGCGAAAACCCACACGTGTACGAAAATAAATTAAGCACTTTGCCATGCTTACTATTAGCCATTACAAATTCACGGCCGCTGCGCATATCGGGAAATATTCCGGTATTTTGACGGCTCTGTAAATCAACCAAAAAACGAATGCCGTTTTCGGTTACAACATGCGGGTTAGGTAATTGCCCATTAACCACGGTGTTTTGGCTTTGCACGCCAGCGCGCTGCTGATACACAAGTGAGCTAATAAGCTCTGGCTGGTTTTTTTGTGCCCACTGCCACACAACATCGGTAAGCTCGCTTAGTGTTTGCTCGTCAATTTCGTCGTACGAAACCAAAAACAAACTAGGCGGATAAAAGTCTAAATTAATATGACTTAACGCCTCAACACTATGGCCACGGCCATGAAAAACACGGCACAGTTCATTTTTTAAAATTGGCGCATCTTCAAGCGCAGTAATAAGAGGAGTAAAGTTTGCTGTCATTTTTAATTAATCAACTGTTGTTGTAGTTCATGTATTTCATCGCGAACAGAGCCCGCTTTTTCAAATTCTAGGTCGCTTGCGTATGCATGCATTTTGGTTTCAAGCTGCTTAATTTGCACTGTAATTTCTTTCGCACTAAGTACCTTTTTAGAGTCTTTACGAACAAGTCTAAGGTTATCTTTAGGGCCGGCTTCTTCGCCTACATCCATCGCATCAAGAATCTTTTTGGCTAGTGAATGCGGTTCAATACCGTGTTCAATATTATAAGCATGCTGAATTTCGCGTCTGCGCGCTGTTTCGTCCATGGCCTTAGCCATCGATTTTGTAATTTTATCACCGTATAAAATAGCGCGACCATCTAAGTGACGTGCTGCACGACCAATGGTTTGAATAATTGAACGCGCTGAGCGTAAAAAGCCTTCTTTATCGGCATCAAGTATGGCTACTAGCGCCACCTCTGGCATATCCAGACCTTCTCGAAGTAAGTTAATGCCCACTAACACATCAAACACACCTGCACGTAAATCACGAATAATTTCAACCCGTTCAACCGTGTCTATGTCTGAATGTAAGTAACGCACTTTTACGTCGTGCTCACTTAAGTAATCGGTTAAATCCTCAGACATACGTTTGGTCAAAGTGGTTACAAGTACGCGTTCGCCCTTCTCTACACTTTTATAAATTTCTGAAAGTAAGTCATCAACCTGATCGCCTACTGGGCGCACTTCAATAAGTGGATCGAGCAAGCCTGTTGGACGAATTACTTGCTCTGCGATTGCGCCCACACAACGGTCTAACTCAAAGTCGCCTGGCGTTGCCGATACATAAATTGTTTGTGGTGAAATAGCTTCAAATTCTTCAAATCGCAGCGGCCTATTATCCATTGCTGAGGGCATTCTGAAGCCATACTCAACTAAGTTTTCTTTACGGCTTCTGTCGCCTTTATACATTGCGCCAATTTGCGATACGGTTACGTGCGATTCATCAATAATCATCAATGCGTCGTCTGGGAGGTAATCAAGTAATGTGGGTGGCGGATCGCCCGGCGTACGGCCCGATAAATAGCGGCTGTAGTTTTCTATACCAGAGCAATAACCTAGCTCTCGCATCATTTCTATATCGTATTGCGTACGCTGTGTTACGCGTTGCTCTTCTACTAATTTATTTGCACTGAGTAACTGGGCTCTTCGATCTTTTAGTTCTTCTTGTATTTTATCGATAGCACCGAGTATTTTTTCACGCGGGGTAACATAGTGTGTTTTTGGATAGATAGTGGTACGTATTATATGCTTTTCGACGGCGCCAGTAAGCGGGTCAAAAATACTTAAGCGCTCTATTTCGTCATCAAACATTTCTACGCGAATTGCGAAGGTGCTAGATTCTGCTGGAAATATATCAACCACTTCACCACGAACACGATATGTACCACGGCTAAAATCTATATCGTTGCGGGTGTATTGTATTTCAGCTAGGCGACGTAGCATGTCGCGTTGGTCTACTTTTTCGCCCACTTTTAAAAGTAGCATCATTTTCATGTATGATTTAGGGTCGCCCAAACCATAAATAGCCGATACCGACGCCACAATAATGGTGTCGCGACGTTCAAGCAGTGCTTTGGTCGCACTTAAACGCATTTGTTCTATGTGCTCGTTTATAGAGGCATCTTTTTCAATAAATGTGTCGCTAGATACAACATAGGCTTCTGGCTGGTAGTAATCGTAATACGATACAAAATACTCAACCGCATTTTTAGGGAAAAACTCTTTCATTTCGCCGTATAGCTGCGCGGCAAGCGTTTTATTGTGCGCCATTATTATTGTTGGACGGTTTAAATCGTTAATAATATTAGCCATGGTAAAGGTTTTACCTGTACCGGTGGCACCTAATAAAGTTTGGTGTGCAAGGCCTGCTTCTAATCCTTCACATAGCTGCTTAATCGCTGTGGGCTGATCGCCTGCTGGTTTAAAATGTGATTTTAACTGAAAATGGTCGCTCAATTATTGCACTCCTGTAACGATTCGCCGCTCAGCGCTTCTAGTTTTTTCATAAACCATTTGTATGCCACTATTGCTGTAAATAAGTTACCTAAAGCAGCGCCAATAAATAGCCCTAATAATCCGGCTATTTCGTTGCCTACATAAGCAAATGGTACATAAAATATGAATAACCGAATGACACTTAATACCAATGCGTACATTGGTTTGTGTAAAGCATTAAACGATGAATTTGATAATATGATCACCCCTTGTAAGCCATAACTTAGCGGGATGGTATAAATAAAGAGTTTAATTACATCTATTACAGCTTGTTCTTTACCAAATAATTGGCTTATAACACCTGAAAATGCAATGAGTAATACGTAAATGGCAAATTGCCATACCATTACAAATTTTAGTGTGCCGGTATACGCTTCTTTAACGCGGCATAATTTGCCAGCGCCAAAGTTTTGGCTAACAAATGGCGGTAATGTCATCGATAGTGCAAGCACTAATATACTTGCAATAGATTCTATTCGGCTTCCCACTCCAAATGCAGCTACGGCCTCTGGCCCGTGATGCGCAACCATAGCGGTCATTACGGCCATTGCAACGGGTGTAAGCATGTTTGCGCCGGCAGCAGGCAAACCAATTTTTAATATTTTACGAATAGCGCCAGTCACTGTTTGCTTGCCTGCTTTTAGGCTCAACAAGCGTTTTTTAACCGCTAATATATATAAAATAATAACCACAGCAACCGACCATGCAATAACGCTTGCTATGGCCGCGCCTTGAATACCTAACGCTGGTACTGGCCCAAAACCAAATATCAGTATAGGGTCGAGTACGGCGTTTATCAGCCCTGCTCCACCCATTACTATACTTGGCGTTTTTGTATCGCCACTGGCGCGCAGTACCGAGTTACCAATCATTGGAGTTATTAAAAATACACTACCAATAAACCATATATTCATGTATTCGTGTATTAACGGCAATACTTGCGCGCCCGCTCCTAGCAAAGTAAATATGGGGTCAATCAGTAAATACCCAACGGATGACAACACAATAACCAGAACCACACCAACCATTAAAGAAATACTGGCATCAAAACGTGCTTCATCTATTTTATTACTACCGAGCGCTTTTGCTATTACCGCCGATGTACCGATCCCCAGCCCTATTGCTAAGCTAATAACGGTAAAGGTAACCGGAAATGTAAAGCTCACCGCTGCAAGCGGCTCAGTGCCTAGTAAGCTTATAAAAAATGTATCGACAATATTGAACATCATTAGCGTGATCATGCCGAATATCATCGGGATGGTCATCGTCTTTAATGTGGGCAAGATGGGATCGTTTAGTAAATCTGGGCGAGTCTGGGATTTTGAAATTGCGCGCATGAAATAAATAGGCCTCTTTTACTGAACGAATCATTTTAAAGCATCAAGGCAGTTCAAGCCACGGATTTATCACTACAATTGAAGTAATTAAAGAAGTAAAGATTCGAAAAAATAGTAAAACTTAGTTTTTGCATCTTTTTGTTAAAATAGAGCCTAAACACACCAAAAACCAATTAAAACACATTTTTATAACTTTTATTACAAACACCCAGTGATATATGATGCTTTTTTACACAAAGGTGCTGCTTGGTTTATCGTTACGAAAAAATTCCCTCATCGAGTTGCATACATTCAGCATTAAATCATAACCCATTGTTTTATATTGAATTAAAAATAGTGATTTAAAAGCTTGAAATCGTTGTAGCACCCTAAACCATTGGTGCCGATGATGTTCTTAAAGTTTCATAAACAGAGTTATCCACAGAAACCGTGGATAACTCATTCAAACCCGCATTTATAAAGGCTTTGAGAGAGCCTCCATTTTCGGTGATATCCAACCAATTGACCATTTGTTAATTGTGGCATTTTTATAAACTCACGCTAAAAACTGTAGCCCACCAATTTTTCTTCTTAACATAATTGTACGTTAGGTATAAAAAAACGTTTAATACAAAGTTAAGTTATTGATTGCTCTATTTTTGAACGGATAAAACAAATACTCATTTTATACATAGTGATTAGATCACAATTTAGATCAAAAAATATTTCTGTGGATATATGCATAGGTATATTTTTAGAAAATTAAAACAAAAAACGAATTAAATACGAAAAATATCGCTAAGTAAAAAATGAGTTTTTATGTTTTTGAGTTGTTTTTTAATAACAAGCCACTTTAATACCGTGTTTAATTTAACCAATTTGAAGGCTCAGCAATAATAAAAGTCACATTGTTATTCTTAAATTTTTAAAAAAGTAACTTTAATAGAGCTATAAAACACGCAGATCGAACACAAAAACAACGAATAAACCTCTTTTTTCAATTTATGACTTTTATATGTTGACACTTTGCGGCGCGGTCATTAATATTTCGCCCCGTTGAAAGGCAAGACGCTTCCCCCTTAGCTCAGTTGGTTAGAGCGACGGACTGTTAATCCGCAGGTCCCCCGTTCGAGTCGGGGAGGGGGAGCCAAGTTTTTCAACCATAAACGATTCCCCCTTAGCTCAGTTGGTTAGAGCGACGGACTGTTAATCCGCAGGTCCCCCGTTCGAGTCGGGGAGGGGGAGCCAAGTTTATGTTTATGATGTAGTTCCCCCTTAGCTCAGTTGGTTAGAGCGACGGACTGTTAATCCGCAGGTCCCCCGTTCGAGTCGGGGAGGGGGAGCCAAATCATCATAATAATATCACTACTTTAGTTCCCCCTTAGCTCAGTTGGTTAGAGCGACGGACTGTTAATCCGCAGGTCCCCCGTTCGAGTCGGGGAGGGGGAGCCAATTCTAAGAATTTCATAGACATCTCAAGCTAATTCCACTACTCTTCCTTATATAACTAAAGCATTAGTTTATTCCTTAATGCGCTGTACTTAGTTTATTAATCAAGGACTTGATTCCTTCCCTTTTGAATTATTAAAAGACTGAAAACATGGCTGGATTTAAAAAACTTATTTTTATACAAATTATCTCTTGGTTATTGTGTGTTGCAGCAGGAAGCTACTTCATATCTATAAGCTTTGATACTGCGGTAAGTGATGCACAAAAAAGTGCGCAAACTACTGTTACTAAGTATATTAATGACCTTTCTTTAGACGATATTTCTGCTCAAAATTTAAAACAATCAATTGCAGATGGTAAAACGTTTTCAAGCTTCACTCTAAGAGATTACCAAGGGGCTGAAATATTTAGCATTAACCCCCCTACTCAATTACCAATGTTTGCTGATTTTGTACTCTCTAACTTTAACTCAGTGCGTCCTCAGTTTGCTGTAAATGATGCCTCAGATATAAAAGTTGAATTTGTACTTAACATTGAGCATTTAGCGTCGCAGCTACAAACCTCCCTTTTTATTGTTATTTTGATTTCTGCCATTTTAGTTATTATTCCAATAATTCTAATGAAATCTATTTTTTACCATTTAAATAAAAACATAAGTACAACAGTTGCTGACATTATCGATATTTATATCAATCAAAACCAAGTTGATAATGATTTAGAAACAGCACTAGATGGCACTCGATTGAAAAAAATGGGAAAAGATTTAGTACCTAGCTTTAATCGATTATCACATTTCTTAAAAAACAAAAACGAAGACATACAAAGCGCTGCTATGACTATTAAGCATGAAGCGTACAAAGATGTAATTACCTCGCTTGGTAATCGTAATATGTTTGTTGAGTACTACGAAAAAAATATTGAAAACACTGAGCAAAGTACATTTGGCTCTTTAGCTATGGTTCGTTGTAGCGAACTACAAGCTATAAACCAAAGCCGTGGTTATCAAAAAGGTGATGAGTACGTAAAAGGCGTTGCCGATATTATTAAGCACATAAGCGGCACTTACACTGGCAGCCAAACATTTAGATTAAACAGCTCTGACTTTGCTGTCGTACTACCCCACATTCCTTTAAAAGAAGCTGAGCGCTTTGGTGAAAACCTGCAATCGCGCTTCACGCAGTACCAACAAAACCAAGAGTTAAGCTCGGTAGCTAATACAGGTATTGTAGGTTACGAAAAAGGTAAGCCGTTAGGCGAATTGCTTTCTGTTGTTGATAACGCAATGAGCATGGCGCAATCAAAACAAGTAAACGCATGGCACGTACAACGCGAAACCGATTTAGTTAATAACGTAAGTGCGGGTTTTGGTAATCAAAACTGGCGTAAGGTTATTAAAGAAGTTATTGAATCTAAGCGTGTGCATTTAGTGATGCAAAACATTATGCCGCTTGGTAAAAGCATAAAAGCCTACGCTGAAGTACAAGTTCGATTTAAAACAGAAGACAATCAAGTACTGCCTACCGCTTCTTTTTTAGCGATGGCAGAAAAGCTTGATATGGCAATAGAAATTGATCGCCTGATAATAGACTCTTCTCTTGAAAAGGTTAAAAGCCGTAATTTATCTGAAAAGTTTTTTGGTTTAAACGTAACAGCCTCTAGTGCACACAACGATCAGTTTGTAATTTGGCTAGAGCGCCGATTATTGAAAGATACGCATATTGCATCTAAACTTGTATTTGAAGTAAGTGAGTTTGGTTTACAGCAAAACATCAAGGCTAGTAAGCGCTTTATCGACATGGTTCACCGTGTTGGCGCACGCGTTACAGTTGAACGTTTTGGTGTTGGCTTAACTTCATTTAAGTTTTTCCGAGATTTAAAACCTGACTTTATTAAAATGGACGCAAGTTATACTCGCGGCCTCGAAGACGATAAAAACAATCAGTACTTTATGCGCTTAATGGTCGATTTAGCCCACCGCATTGGTGTTAGTGTATTTGCTGAGGGCGTTGAGAGCCAAGAAGAAAAGCACATTATAGAAACGTTGTGTTTAGATGGCGTTCAAGGTTATTACATAGAAAAACCTAAAGATATTTAATTAGTTTTTAATTAATAAAAAAAAGAGCATTCGTTGCTCTTTTTTTGTTTCTGCTATTTGAGTAATTCCTTACATCAAAATCACATTAATTTTACAGCCTTGTGATCAATATGTTTGTCCTTGCGTTTATTTAACTGATAACGACTCGCAAATGTTGTTTATCGGGGCAGAAAAAAGGATAATACGCAGGACTTTAATAGCGTGAGGCACACATGGCAGAATATGTCTTGTTATTGATTGGAACCGTTCTGGTTAATAACTTTGTATTAGTACAATTTTTAGGCTTATGTCCGTTTATGGGCGTATCAGGTAAGCTTGATACAGCGATTGGTATGTCTTTGGCAACCACGTTTGTGCTTACCCTTGCCTCTGTAACTAGCTATTTAGTTAACCAATATATTTTAATCCCTCTGGATATCGAATTTTTACGTACCATGAGCTTTATTTTGGTAATTGCCGTTGTAGTGCAATTTACCGAAATGGTTGTACGTAAAACAAGCCCTACTCTATATCGTTTACTAGGCATATTTTTACCGCTGATCACCACTAACTGTGCGGTATTAGGTGTAGCTCTATTAAATATCAAAGAAGATCATTCATTTTTACAATCTGCAGTGTATGGTTTTGGTGCTGCGGTTGGTTTTTCTTTAGTGCTTGTATTGTTTGCAGCACTACGAGAACGCTTAGCAGCAGCTGACGTTCCTACGCCTTTTAAAGGCGCCTCCATTGCAATGATCACCGCAGGCTTAATGTCGATGGCGTTTATGGGTTTTACTGGATTAGTGAAGTTTTAATATGACCTTGTTTTATGCCTTGATAGCGATTGGCTCGCTAGCACTCGTTTTTGGACTTATTTTAGGATTTGCAGCAATTCGCTTTCGTGTTGAAGGCAACCCTATTGTTGAGCAAATTGATACTATTTTGCCGCAAACTCAATGCGGACAATGTGGCTACCCGGGCTGTCGCCCTTACGCCGAAGCTATAGCCAATGGCGATGAAATAAATAAATGCCCTCCGGGCGGCGAATCAACTATGAAAAAGCTTGCCGGCTTAATGGGGGTTGATGAAAAACCACTTGCAGGCGGCGAGCAAGCAGAACCTATAAAAACAGTGGCTTATATTCGCGAAGATGAATGTATTGGCTGTACCAAATGTATTCAGGCCTGCCCTGTTGACGCTATTTTAGGCGCGACTCGTCAAATGCACACCGTGTTAATTGATGAATGTACTGGCTGTGATTTATGTGTTGAGCCTTGCCCTGTAGATTGCATTGATATGCTACCTGTAGCCGAAACTAAACAAAACTGGAAATGGCAGCTAGATGCTATTCCTGTTACACAAATAGATTAGAGGTTTGAGTGGACAAGTTACTTGAACAAATAAAAAAAGGCACCGTGTGGGCATTTCCTGGCGGCATACACCCACCACAGCAAAAATCACTCTCTAATAGTGCGAGTATCACTCGCCTACCTTTGCCCGACAAACTCATTGTTGCGCTTAAGCAACACATAGGCGCAAACGGTAAGTTACTTGTAGAAAAAGGCCAACACGTCTTAAAAGGCCAACCACTTACAGCGCCTGCTGCTAACTGGTCGGTACCTGTGCATGCGCCAAGCTCTGGTGTGGTTACTGATATTGCACCTATGCCATCAGCACATCCATCGGCCCTACCTGAACTAAGTGTTATTATTGAACCAGACGGCAAAGACGAATGGGTAGCTCTAAATAAAAATAAAAATCCTGCTGAGCTTAGTCATGACGAGCTAATAAATATTATTCACCAAGCCGGTATTAGTGGTATGGGTGGAGCTGGTTTTCCTACTTATGTGAAAGCAGATACTAAGCAGCCTATCGAATTTTTGATTGTAAATGCTGTTGAGTGCGAACCTTATATTACTGCCGATGACGTTTTAATGCGCGAACACGCTAAAGAAGTTATCCAAGGCATTGAAATTATGCAGCAGCTTTTAAACCCAACACTGTGCATTGTGGGTATAGAAGATAATAAGCCAGAAGCTATTGCAGCAATGAAGCAAGCAGCTGAGCATAACTCAAAAATAATTATTCAAACGGTGCCCACTATTTACCCCTCTGGCGGTGAAAAGCAGTTAATTAAATTACTTACCAACCGAGAAGTTCCTAGCATTGGTATTCCTGCCGATATTGGTATTTTAGTGCACAACACGGGTACTTTGTTTGCCGTACAACAAGCCGTTTATGAAGGTAAACCACTCATTGAACGTATAGTTACGGTAACAGGTAACACTATTCATAAGCCTGGAAATGTATGGGCACTACTTGGCACTGAAATAAAGCACTTACTTGATTGCCAAGGGTTCTCGCCTGTACCTCAGCAAAGTGTTGTGATGGGCGGCCCGATGATGGGATTTACGCTACCCACAGTACGTATTGGCATAGTTAAAACAACTAACTGTATTTTAGCGCCCGATCATAAAGAGCTAGCAGAACCCGGCCCTGAAAAAGCCTGCATTCGTTGTAGTGCTTGTGCCGATGCCTGCCCTGCTTCTTTATTGCCACAGCAATTACAGTGGTTTGCTAAATCAAAAGAGTACGACAAACTACAAGAACACAATTTATTTGACTGTATTGAATGTGGTGCTTGTGCATATGTGTGCCCAAGTGAAATTCCTCTTGTACAATACTATCGTGTGGCCAAAGTTGAAATTAAAGAACAGCAAGCTGACAAAATAAAAGCCGACAGAGCAAAAGAGCGTTTTGATGCACGAAAAGAGCGTTTAGATCGCGAGCAAGAAGAACGTCAAAACCGCCATAAACGTAAACCTGCCGCTAAATCAGCTGACGAAAAGCAAAAAGTAGCTGATGCATTAGCTCGTGTTAAAAATAAAGCCGATAACGGCGATGAAAAATCAGCTGTTGCTGCCGCTATCGCACGCGCCAAAGCTAAAAAGCAACAAGGCGAAGAACTAGAGCCAGACAATACCGAAGTAGCAAAAGAGCGCGCACTACGTAAAGAACAAGCGCGCAAATATAAAGAGCAAAAATCGCAAACAGATGAATCGGCCGAGACTGCACCCGTTGATGATAAAAAATCAGCAGTCGCTGCAGCCATTGCTCGAGCTAAAGCTAAAAAAGCAGCACAAGCATTAGATAACGCTGAACAAGCTGCAAGTGACGAATCACAAAGCGATACCCCTGTTAATGATAAAAAAGCAGCGGTAGCTGCGGCCATTGCTCGTGCTAAAGCCAAAAAGGCGGCACAAGCAAGTGAAGTGGCTGAGCAGACAGTAAGTGAAGAGCCACAAAGCGTGACACCTGTTGATGACAAAAAGGCAGCCGTAGCTGCTGCCATTGCTCGTGCTAAAGCTAAAAAAGCAGCTAAAGCATTAGAAGACTCTCAGCAAGTCGTGAGTGAAGATCCACAAAGCGTGGCACCTGTTGATGACAAAAAAGCAGCGGTAGCGGCGGCCATTGCTCGTGCTAAAGCTAAAAAAGCGGCTAAAGCATTAGAAGACTCTGAGCAAGTCGTGAGTGAAGATCCACAAAGCGATGAGCCTGTTGATGACAAAAAGGCAGCGGTAGCTGCGGCCATAGCTCGCGCTAAAGCTAAAAAAGCGGCTAAAGCGCTAGAAGATACCGAACAAACTCAGCCGCAAGAGCTACAAGTTGATAGCGCAGCACCGAAGAGTGCAGAAAATAACACCGATGACTCATCAGATCTTATTAGCGCAGATAAACCTAAATCAGCCGACGATAAGAAAAAAGCCGCCGTGGCTGCTGCAATTGCGAGAGCAAAAGCTAAAAAGTTACAAAAAGAAGGAAATAATCAGTCATGAAATTAACCATGGCCAGTTCGCCGCATAATCACAGCCATAAATCGTTAACACGATTAATGCTTAGCGTTATTGCTGCGTGTGTTCCTGGGCTAATTGCTCAAGTTTTCTTTTTTGGTACCGGGGTGCTTATTCAGCTAGTACTAGCCCTTGTTGCTGTAAGTGTATTTGAAGCTGCAATAATGCTAATGCGCAAACGCCCTGTTTGGCCTGCATTAAGTGATGGCAGCGCATGGCTTACTGCTGTGTTACTGGCACTGAGTATCCCTCCACTTGCACCTTGGTGGATAATTATTATTGGCTGTTTATTTTCTATTGTTATCGTTAAGCAACTTTATGGTGGCCTTGGTTTTAACTTATTCAATCCAGCAATGGCGGCTTATGTACTGCTTTTAGTTTCGTTTCCAGTACAAATGACCGCATGGTTGCCAGTAACTGATTTAATAAATACACCAATAGGCTTTGCTGATCAGCTAAGGCTAATATTTACAGATTTTACGGCCTCTGGGTTTAGCCTAGATCAAGTACGTGCAGGGGTTGATGGCCTAACAATGGCAACACCGCTGGATACTGTTAAAACAGACATAGCACACGGTTTAACCGTTACCGAAAGTATGCAAAAGCCACTATTTAACGAATGGGCTGGCCTTGGTTGGGTGTGGGTTAACTTAGGATTTTTAGCGGGTGGTTTATATTTATTAAAAGCAAAAATAATTAACTGGCATATTCCTGTAAGTTTTATTGCAAGTTTAGCACTATGTAGTGCGATTGGTTATATTGCAGCACCAGGAACAGAGCCGGGTACCCTATTTCACTTATTAAGTGGCGCCACAATGATGGGGGCCTTTTTTATAGCAACCGATCCGGTATCTGCAGCAACAACTAACAAAGGGCGCTTAATTTATGGCGCACTAATTGGCTTACTGATTTATTTAATTCGTACCTTTGGTGGTTTTCCTGATGCCATCGCATTTAGTGTATTACTGATTAATATTGCCGTGCCGCTAATAGACTACTACACACAGCCGCGTACTTATGGCCATGGAGCAGTAAAATGATCATTTCCTCAATGGCTAAAAATGGTGCTATTTTAACTGCGTTTGCGTTAGCAACAACGGGCTTAGTTGCCTCTATCAACGCGCTTACTGCCGATAAAATTGCAGAGCAAGAACAACTGCAACTTACTGCGCAGCTACAAGAAGTGCTCGACCCAAAATCGTACGACAATCAATTGTCACAAGATTGCGTAATTATTACTGACGAAAAACTAGGTCCACACTCAGAACAAGTAATTTACCGTGCTCGTAAAAACAATAAACCAGTCGCTGTTGTCATTAGGCATGTTACGCCAAACGGCTACAGTGGCGATATAAATCTATTAACCGCCGTTTTAAGTGATGGCACCATAGCGGGTGTACGCACTACTAAACATGAAGAAACCCCAGGTTTAGGCGATAAAGTAGAAGTTAAAAAATCACTTTGGATCACCGCATTTAAAAACTTAACGGTTGAAGGTGAAGATGACGCTCGTTGGGCTGTAAAAAAAGATGGCGGCCAGTTTGATCAATTTACAGGTGCAACCATAACGCCCCGTGCTGTAGTGGGCTCTGTTAAAAATGCCGTATTGTTCGCACAAACTAATTTTGATGATATTTTTGCAGCACCTAATGCCGAATGTATGGAGGTAGCTAAATGAGTGAGTTAAAAACATTATACAAAGAAGGTGTGTGGGTAAATAACCCTGCCCTTGTACAGCTTTTAGGTTTATGTCCACTGCTTGCCGTTACCTCAACTGTAACAAATGCCTTAGGTTTAGGCTTAGCAACTTTACTCGTACTAATAGGCTCAAATGTTACCGTATCAATTGTGCGTAACTGGGTGCCAAAAGATATTCGTATACCTGTATTTGTCATGATCATCGCGGGCTTTGTAACTATAGTTCAATTACTTATGAACGCTTACACCTTTGGTTTGTATCAATCATTGGGGATTTTTATCCCGTTGATTGTAACTAACTGCGCCATTATTGGCCGCGCCGAAGCATACGCCTCTAAAAATCCTGTTCATTTATCAGCATTTGACGGCTTAATGATGGGTTTAGGCTTTATGATTGTGCTTGTTGTTTTAGGCGCTATGCGTGAGTTAATTGGCCAAGGTACGCTGTTTGACGGCGCCGACTTATTACTTGGCCCATGGGCACAGAGCTTGCGCATAGAAGTATTTAACTTTGATAACCAATTTTTACTCGCAATTTTACCTCCGGGTGCCTTTTTAGGGCTTGGGCTGCTTATTGCTGCAAAAAACGTAATTGACGCACAAATAAAATCAAAGCAAATTGCACCGCCAGAGGCTGAAAAAGGCCCTCGAGCACGTGTTACTAGCTTAACTTAAGGGGAAAACGTATTAGAGCAACAATTAGCACTAATACGTTTTAAGTTGCATGAATAAAGAAAAACGTCACCAAATATTATCCCGCCTGCGCGATGATAATCCACATCCAGTTACAGAGCTTGAATATTCAAGCCCGTTTGAGTTACTAGTAGCAGTAACACTCTCAGCGCAAGCAACCGATGTAGGCGTTAATAAAGCCACTCGAAAGTTGTTCCCTGTTGCTAATACACCCCAAGCCATTTTAGATATTGGGCACGACACACTGCGTGATTATATAAAAACCATTGGCTTATTTAATTCTAAAGCTGCCAACGTGTACAAAATGTGCCAAATTTTGGTGGATGAACATAACAGCATCGTGCCAGAAAATCGTGAAGCGTTAGAGGCTCTACCAGGCGTTGGCCGTAAAACAGCTAATGTTGTACTCAATACCGCCTTTGGCTGGCCTGTAATAGCCGTGGATACACATATATTTCGTGTATCTAACCGTACCAAGCTTGCCATGGGTAAAGATGTTGTCGCTGTAGAACAAAAGCTTGAAAAGGTTGTACCAAAAGAATTTAAAGTAGACGTTCACCATTGGTTAATACTGCACGGGCGTTACACCTGCGTAGCGCGTAAACCAAAGTGTGGCAGCTGTATTATTGAAGACTTGTGTGAGTTTAAAGAAAAAACTGATTAGTTCCAAAAGCGCGGCAAGTAGTCGCGAGTTTACCTCGCGCAATGAAGCACAAGCCTCAAAACCCCAAAAGCGCGGCATAAAGCCCCGCCTACAAATACAACGCCAACCCTGTAGTCGCGAGTTTACCTCGCGCAATAAAGCACAAGCCCCAAAATCCCAAAAGCGCGGCATAAAGCCACGCCTACAAATACAACGCCAACCCTGTAGTCGCGAGTTTACCTCGCGCAATAAAGCATAAGCCCCAAAATCCCAAAAGCGCGGCATAAAGCCACGCCTACAAATACAACGCCAACCCTGTAGTCGCGAGTTTACCTCGCGCAATAAAGCACAAGCCCCAAAATCCCAAAATCCCAAAAGCGCGGCATAAAGCCACGCCTACAAATACCACGCCAACCCTGTAGTCGCGAGTTTACCTCGCGCAATAAAGCACAAGCCTCAAAATCCCAAAAGCGCGGCATAAAGCCACGCCTACAAATACCACACCAACCCTGTAGTCGCGAGTTTACCTCGCGCAATAAAGCACAAGCCTCAAAAGCGCGACATAAAGCCGCGCCTATCAATCCATCTAGATAAAACATTTTTATACGTGAGGGCATGTTAGTGAAATAGAACAATTATTAGAACATTATCAAAGTATTAATTTCACAAGTTACACTCCTTTGGTTATGCTAGTGAGCATTATAAAATTATATTGCGAAACCCTTTATGCTACCTCTACTTCGTATCTTGATAATTGAACAAGACCCAGCCACTTTACAAGGGCTTTCAACGAATCTGTCAAAGACCATTCCTAACTTTGAGCGAGACGATATTCATATCGATATTATTGAATGCCTCGAGCTTAAACACGCGCTGGAATGTGTAGAGGAAGATGGTGATATTCAAGCTGTGGTTCTCAGTTGGGATATGCACAACAAAGTGGGTGAGCGAATGTATAGTCGCTTTATCGAGGATTTAAAAGCGATTCGTCTCGAGTTACCGGTTTATGTTATTGGCGACGACACTAAAGGGCTGGAGATCGTAAACGAATCAGAAGAAATCGAATCTTTCTTTTTTAAAGATGAAGTGATTTCTGACCCAGAAGCTATTTTAGGTTATATGATTAACGATTTTGACGACCGCTCTGAAACACCATTTTGGACGGCATATCGTCGTTACGTTGGTGAAGCAAACGACTCTTGGCATACACCGGGTCATAGTGGGGGTTCTAGCTTTAGAAACTCACCTTACATCAAAGATTTTTATCAGTTTTACGGCCGCAATGTATTTGTTGGCGACCTGTCGGTTTCGGTAGACTCGCTAGGTTCATTGTCAGACAGCACTAATACCATTGGTCGCGCTCAAGAATCAGCGGCGGCGACGTTTGAAGTTAAGCACACCTACTTTGTTACAAATGGTTCATCTACCTCAAATAAAATCATTTTGCAGACACTCCTGCGCAAGGGAGATAAAGTAATTGTCGACCGTAATTGCCATAAATCAGTACACTATGGCATCTTGCAATCAGCTAGCTACCCCATTTATTTGGCGAGTATCTTAAATCCAAAATATGGTATTTTCGCGCCACCGTCGTTGGCCGACATCAAGTTAGCAATTGAAAACAATACTGATGCTAAATTACTAGTGCTTACCGGTTGTACCTACGATGGCCTACTTAGCGACCTGAAACAAGTCGTAGATTATGCTCATCAATATGGTATCAAGGTGTTTATAGATGAAGCCTGGTTTGCATACTCTTTGTTTCATCCTAGCTTTCGTCATTATTCTGCAATACATGCTGGGGCTGACTACATCACACATTCGGCGCATAAAGTAGTATCGGCGTTTTCTCAAGCGTCTTATATTCATATTAACGACCCCGATTTTGATGCTGATTTCTTTCGAGAGATTTATAGTATCTACGCTAGTACATCGCCTAAATATCAGCTTATTGCATCGCTTGACGTGTGCCAAAAGCAATTAGAGATGGAAGGTTATAAGCTGCTCAATGCGCTGCTAAATCATGTTGAAGAGTTTAAACAACAGATGGCCTCGCTTAAGCAAATTAAAGTATTAGCTAAGCAAGACTTTATGGAAATATTCCCGCATTTTAGTGGTGATAACATGGGTCACGATCCATTAAAAATCCTTATTGATATTAGTGAGCTACCTTACTCATTAAAAGATATTCATAAATATCTACTGGATGAAATTGGGCTGGAGATAGAAAAATACACACACAGCACCATCTTGGTTTTACTCACGCTTGGTGGCACGCGTTCGAAGATAATTCGTTTGTACAATGCATTGAAAAAGCTAGACAGCGGTAAGGTAAAATTGTCGAAATCGACGCGCAGAGCTCGCTTACCTGAAAACTTACCAGCCATAGACTTGGCATGTATTCCAAGCGATGCTTTTTATGGCGACCGCGAATCTGTGCCTATTAGCAAAAGTAGCAACCGCATTTGTGCAGGTTTAGTTACTCCATACCCACCGGGCATTCCGCTTTTAGTCCCAGGCCAGCATATTACTGATGATCATGTTGAATATTTGCAAGAGTTGGCAAGCCAAGGGCTGACGATTCAAGGCAGTTTTGATGGTGAAATTTATGTTCTTAAGGGTAAGGTTAAGAAATAAAAGTATTCCTTTACTACTACCCCACACATTATTACTGCCGGCAGTGTCGCAAGACATTGCCGCTGTAACAGTATTTAGAAGTAAAATACAAAGTGGAATAAATCATTCTTATAAATATTAACTAGTTTTAGTTAAAAAAAAGCAAGCCAGGTGGCTTGCTTTTACCGTCTTTAAATACACACACTTATAGACTCGATTTAACTATACCTTTTAAAATCTATAGCTTGCGCCAAATGTAATACGGCGGTCTGTAATACCTTGGAAACAAAGTAAAGCACCTTCGTTCACACAAGATTGGCTAACTTCTGATTCAGTTAAGTTAACGGCTTCAATACCGATATTTAGCTGATCGTTCACATCATAACTTATGCTGGCATTAAGCTGCCCTCTATCTTCTTGTACAACAGGGAAACCCCATGGGAAGCTCGAGGTGCTACCAAAATCAGTTGAACGGTACCCTTCGCGCCACGTATAACGCGCTCGAGCAGATAGACCGTATTTCTCATAGTAGAATGTGATGTTATATGCGTTTTCTGACAGATCAATGAGTGATTGCTTAGCACTTATGTCTGCATCAGGGTTACCTGTTGTTAATGCAAAAACAGCATTTGCACGACTCGTTGCGGTGTCAAATGATTCGCCACCAGAAAATTCTTGATAGGTATAGTTAGCAACCACACCAAAACCTGATGCCCATCCTAGTTCTTTTTCAAAATTTGATAAGTCGTATTGAGCTGCAAGCTCGATACCTTGCTGTGTTGTTTCCCCAGAATCATTAATAGTAGTTTGCGTAGGAACACATAACCCTACCCCAGCATCTGGACCAAATACGTTTATGTCTGCAATTGGATTAAATATGCCGCCGCCTTCACATTCTGGACCATTTGTATCGCGAAAGCCTGTACTTGGGTCTTCAAATGGGTCAACTTGCTGTGTAACGTGCAAATCGCTACGTGTTTTATGAAAGTACCCCACACTTAACAAAGCAGCGGGTGCAAAATACCAATCAGTGGATATATCGAAAGAGGTTACTTCTTCTGGCGCTAAGCCTGAGTTACCAATTGAAACGGCACTATTAGGGCTGGTGCCAAACGTAACAGATGTAGATAGGTCATCAAAATCTGGGCGTCTAATATCTTTAGACCAACCTAAACGAACAATCACATCTTCACTTACATTCGCGGCTAAATTAAATCGTGGTAAAAAGAAATCGTAATCACCTTTTGACGTTAGCTGAGTAACCAGTTCGTTGCCACTTCCATCTTGAGTAACAGAGTTACCTAGCGATGTAACTTCAGTCTCTAAATAACGCAGGCCAAAGTTACCGCGAAACATGCCATACTCAAAATTTGCTTGTGCATATAAGGCATGTGTTTCTTCTTCAATATCAAAAAACGCATTTACTTGAGACGTTGGTGAACTTATTGGACCACGATCAGAACCTGTTATTGCATTATTAGCTTCAATCGCTTGGTTAAGCGCTGCTAATACGGCTTGTGGATCAGAGGATGCAAGCTCTGGGTTTATAAGTAAGAAATCACGAATATAGAGTGCTCGCCCATCACCATCGTTAAAGTTATCTGGGCCCGCTGTTAATAATTGTGCAAATAAATCACCCGTTGGGCTATCAGCCATATTTCTTAAACCAACGTTAGAACGAACTTGATCCGACACACTACTCGTTTTACTGTAGCGGTAACCGAAATCGACTGACGTTATTACATCATCTAAGTAATATGTAAAATCTGTACGAAACGCATCTTCTGTATTTTCTGACTCATCTTGCCCTTGGTTTACGTCACGTAGAACAACATTTGCAGGGTCAAGTAATTGAGCCATTGTTGGCGCGTTTGCCTCACCCGTCGCAATCCCAAACGTAAGTGCATCACCTGTAAGATCATACTCAAAAGGAGTCCCGTTTTCATTTGACGAATTAGTAGCAACATTTGGATTTATAAAATTAAGCGTTGTATTAAAGCTTGGTGTAGTTGAATCAGAACGCGAGGTTGAGGCTTCAACACTTGCAAATAATCTATCGCCTTGCCATTCCCCTCCTATTCTAAATATTTTGCTCTTTGTGATGCGTGAATTAGTATCGCTAGAAAAACGCAAGTTAGGATCGCCACCACCGTCTTCAACCGGAATAACGCCTCTCACAGCCGCTTGAATGCTGCCTAGGTTCTGTCCGTCAAGCGAACCAAAATTAACTGTTTCAAACTCACTCGGTATTGATACATTTCTAAGATCACTTAGGCCAGATGCTTGTACTCTAGAGCTTTCTTGGCGGCGCTCTTGATCGTTAACAACTGCATCAAAAAAGAATTTCATATTATCGTTTGGCGCATATTCAAATGTACCTGCGAAGTTTTTTGTCTCGTATTCGTAATTATCATAATCTTGAATTAAAAACTGTACTGGTAGGAAATCAAATGATTGTGCACTTGCTGCACCACTATCAGCGGCTACCGAATTATCTCTATCTGCGCGAGGACGAAATGCGGTTACGTCTTGCTCACTGTAACTACCACTAAATACAACACCAAACTTACCGCCCGAATCAAGCTCCCAGTTATCCCCCCAGGCACCAGAAACTCGAGGAGTGACACCGTCTGTTGATAAGCTACTATCTTCACCTTGAACTCTAATTGAGCCTAGAGTTTCATTTAACTGTAACGGGCGAATTGTTTTCAAGTTTATTGTTGCGCCCACAGAGCCTTCGATTGTTTTTGCTTCAGGGGACTTAATTACTTCTACACCAGAGATAATTGCTGCTGATACATCTTCAAAACTAATACCACTTCGTCCAGAACCTGAGCCAACTGTTGATACGCCGTTCACTTCTGTACGATTAGCATTGGTACCACGAATTTGAACGCCCGTACCTACCCCTGCTTCACGGGTAATTTGAATCCCTGTTACGTTTTCAAGTACTTCTGCGAGGTTTTGATCTGGTAGCTTACCAATATCTACAGCCTCAATAATTTCAACAAGGCTGTCTGCTGAACGCTTTTGTGCAAGCGCATTTGTAAGCGATTGTCGAATACCTGAAACCTCGATAACCTCAAGATCATCTGCAGCTTTTTTTGGAGCTTCTTGCGCTTGTGTAGACAAAGACATACCAAGTGCAGTTGCCGATATAACTGCCAGTGTAATTTTAGATAACTTGTGACTCATAGTTTTTTTCCTGTGTGTGTGAAATGCTATGTTTAACCAGCTACTTTATTGTTTTTATTAAAAGCCCTTAATTATTACAAAACCTTAACTTTATATTTACACTCAACTATAAAAAGGTCAACCTTTTGGTAATTAATTTAGATCAAATATTATGCAATATGTTATTACCAAAATAGAAAAACCTATCTAACCTTCAAACTAATAGCAAAACTTACATTTTAAGTTAATGTTATTTATGGTTTTTAAGTTTCATTAGAAATAGGCCTATTAATAACAAGGGTTAGAAGAGTTATCGTTTTAAAAATGAAATAATTTAGGCAGGAAAAATCGATGATGTTAGGCGTACTGAACAAATAGCAATATTGGTTAACCAATTTAATTGTTTTAGTCAAGTAGCGTAATTCTGGAGTGAGTTTTTTTGAGTACTGTTAGCTAACGCTATCGAAAATATAAAATTGAAGAATTTGAGGATCAAAAAAGGCGGTAAAACCGCCTTTTTAATATGATTAAGTGTTTAACTATTATAGCTTGTAGCTTAAGCCTAAGAATAAACGTGGGCCGTAGTCATTCACTTCACCTAGGTTACCTTCAACAAAGAAATCTTGTGATTTAGGAGCACTGAACAAGTTAATTGCCTCAGCTTTAACTCTAAAGTGCTCATCAATTTTGTATGATGCGCGCATTTCCCACACACCTACGCCATCAACATAACGAAGTCGAGTACCATTTGTAGTATATGGTTGGAAATACTCACTACGATATTTGTAAATAACGGCAGTATCAAATCCACCTATTTGGTAGTAAAGCTGGCTGCTAAATACATGCTTTGAGAAACCAGGTACTGAAGCCGACTCAATAATACCATCAGTTAATTGTGTAGTATTACCATCTACGTCAGTCTCAAACGTATCGCCGTACAAGCTATCTTGGAACTCAAAATCAGTGTCTGCATAGTTGTAACCAAATTTCATACCGATGCCATTATCCCAGCGGTAAGAAAATGAAGCTTCAAGACCTAATATTTCACTGTCCTCGTCTGATGTAACAGAGTTAGTAATTGGTAATGAAACAGTTTCACCGGCAACAGTAAAATCTTCAATTACTGTTTGTTGTTGAAAACCACCGTTGAACTGTTTGTAGTATAAGCTTAACGCTAAGATTGAATCTTCGTTAGGGTACCATTCAAATGCAGCATCGTAGTTCCACGACATAAGCGGTTGAGTATCTGGGTTACCAGAACCATTTACACCCACTAATAAATCGCTGATTGAAGTTGCTGTACCTTCTGTATCTTCTTGGAATGTACGGCTGTAACCTAAATCAGATGGATCTGCGCGTGACATACCACGGTATATACCAGCTCGAAATAAAATATCTTCACTGTAATCAATAACTAGGTTAAAACTTGGTAAATACTTAGTGTAGTCACCACCGCTTTTTATTTTATCCAATGAACCATTATCAGATTCAACCAGAGAAAGTACACCGGTATCACTTGTTACAACATCAAAGCTATTTCTAAAACCAATCGAAGTTACTTCTGTGTCTACAATACGAAGACCAAAGTTACCGCGAATGAATTTACCAAACATTTCTGTATCGTAATTAGCCATTAAGTACACTGATGTTGTTTTTTCTGTTACATCAATTGTACCTGCATTTTCATATTCAACTTCTGGGTAAGCAAACACACCATCAGCGTTAGAACCAGCTACAGCTTGTGAGAAACATACGTTGTCGTATGTAGCCCATGATGAACCTGTACCGCTATCTACAACGTTACCGTCACTATCAACATTTGTTACAATATCGCCATCAGATACACTCGATAAAAAGCCTGATTCTGGAAAGTCGATTTGACAACCTTGTAATACGTCAAGCGCTTCTGTACCAGAGTCTAGTGTAAATTCGTTTCTTGAACCGTTACCTTGGCTACCACCATACTGTAGGAACGTCATTTCAGATGTTCTAATACCACCTTGTACACTGGTGAAAACGTTACCATCTAGCGCATAGTCAAAATCTAATCGCGCTGAGATAACTTCGTTTTCACGAACATTTTCACGGTCAAGTCGCGTTCTTAGGCTATCTGTAAAGTTTGAAATATCTGTTACATCAAAATCTGTCAGTGTGAAATGAGGGATCTCATCACCCATATCCCAAGAAAAGAAATTACGACCTGATGTTCTACCACGGTTAGATATTTGAAGTTCTTCACGTTCAGTTTTTGAATATGCTAAATCTAGGTCAACAGTTAATCTATCAGTAACTGTATGTTCTATATTTATGCCGTAACCTTGGTAGTTTTCTTCACGAGAAAATTGCTCACCCGCTGATTCAATGCGCTCTTCACCTTCCCAGTGCAAAATACCGCCTACATCGTTAGTAACAAGTGTTGGACCTGTTACACCTGGTGTGGCACGTTTTTGTAAAAAGATTAAATCGTGGCGTGCTTCTTGTTGTGTTCTATCTGAAATTTGCGCATCAAAGTTAACATCCCAATCAGCTGAAGGTTGGTATTGCAGTGCAAAAAACATTGCATCACGCTCATCTGATGTCTCGTTTTGACGGTAGCTTCGGCTACTACCAGTCCAAGCATACGGAGTACCATCACTTACTGCTTTGCCCGTTTCAGGATCAATTTCTGTATCGTAACCTTGGTTGCTACTGCCACTAACTTGGTCTTCACAGTCGCCTGCGCTGCTACGGTAAAAACCTTCATTAGTATTATTTGGATCGTTTAAACAGGCCCATAATGAAGAACCTGATGGGCTAGAGCTTCTGTATTCAGCTTCTGGTTGGCTAATATCTTGGCGCTGTACACCAAAAGACACACCAACGGCTTGGCCGTTATCAAATTCAAACTGGTCAACATAACTAAACGTGCCACGGTAACCAGCGTCACTTTGAAGTGAATTATCTACATTACCTTCATCAGGGTTGTAGTTTAATTTAACCTCTGCAGATACACGTTGTTTGCCAAAATCAAGTGGAGTTATAGTTTCAAGTGCAATAACACCTGCAACACCACCTTCAATCATTGAGGCATCTTGCGTTTTATATATCGCTACTTTTTTTACAAGTTCAGAAGGAAACTGCGAAAAGTTAACTGAGCGGTCACCACTACCATTAGTCGCTTCACGACCATTAATGTGTGTTGCGCTTAAAAATGGACCAAGTCCACGGATAGTTATTTCAGTTGCACCACCATTTTCACGGTGAGATGCAGCGCCTGTAATTGACTCAAGTGCTTCACCAATAGACAGTGCTGGTAAATCACCAATGTCTTCTGATGACAAGCCATCAACTACCGTTGTTGCTTCACGTTTAATTGCTATTTGGTCCTGTATTGTTCTACGAGTACCTGTAACACTAATTATTTCAACGTCTTCTTCAACTTCTGTCGCTTTTCCCTGATCTTCTTGTGCGCTTGCTGTAAATACGCAAGAACTTGCCATACCTGCGATGACCGCTGTTCTTACCCATTTTGCAACTGGGCGCATTGCAAACTGCCCTGTTGTAGAATTATTGCTATCTCGTGACTTCAACGACATTTGAATTCTCCGCTGGTTGTTGTTGTGTGATTTTAGTGTGTTAGCTTGTTATGCTTATGTATATTTTATGTGTCCTTTGACTTTAATATACTCAAACGCAGCCATATGATCAACCAATTTAGCGTTTTAATATTACCATAAGGTATACCAATTTTTACATAGCGGCATTACCAGAAGGTCAGGCAGGTTTTTTACTAGAATATAAACATCTCTAAGCTAGTCCATAAATGAGTTATGTAGGCTAAATTAAAGTGTGGTGAAAAGTATAAACAATAAAAAAGCCCCAAATTTGGGGCTTTTAAAAGTTAACTGATTAATTGGTTATTTAATCGTTTTGGATTTCCCATGTAGATCCAACACCTACTTCAGATGATTGAATATAATGAAGCCCTTTAGCACCCGCCTCTGCCTGAAGGCCTGCAGGGTCAGTTTCTAATAACGTACTTGTTGCTGTAACGTACTCAAGCACTTCTTTACCATTCGTTGCTGGGTCTTGGTCAATTGCACCATCAGTATCGAATGCGCCATTACCGTTTAGTTTTCTAATTTCAACCCAGTCACCGCTTGCATCGCCTGATACTCGACTATCCATATAACCAAAGTTGTTACTTAGCACCGAACTATCATGATTAATTAAGTCACAGTCATATTCAAAAGCATGGTCACTTTCAAGTGTATTTGGGTAAAATAAGCCTTGAGTTGTAGCACTGCTATTTATTGTGTCTTCGTCTGTTTGATCACCTAAACCATTAGCGATTAAATTACCATTAAAGGTTATTTTAAATGCGTTTTTAGTTAAACCATAAAGCACTGGTGCATCAGCGGCTGTTAGATCATCACAGTCACTAACGGGGGCACGCGAACCTATTTCAGTACTAAATACGATAGGCTGCTGTGAGTTCAAAACCGTATTATTTGTTACATTTAGTGTAAAGTCACCAGCACTATCAAGCACAGCTTGGTTACCCGAGTTTGGCACACCGCCGTCAGCTTGAGAAAATGGGTTAGCTGTAAATACAATACCGCCCGCTTCTTTATTACCAGAACGAATACCTGCAACGTAGTTGTTACTTACGGTGTGACCAAGTGGTGTAATTAATATACCCGCTGGGCGATCATCAGAGCTTGCAATATCGGTAGTTCGAATAATAACGTTATCTGTAACACTGTTGAAGCCACCATCTTCTAGTGAAATACCACCATTAGGATTTACGATTGTATTGCCTTTGATGGTTGCACCCGATGTTTGCACTCGCATTAAACGACGACCCGTTACAAAGTTTTCTACTCGGTTGTATTGAATAGTAAAATTAGTTTTCTCTGCTGCGTCCGAGCCTGTAGTACTGCCAACATTAATTAAATGTAAGCTAGAATTATCAAAGTTTGGATTGCTACTAGTGCCACTAAACAAGTTATATTCGATAACGTGATCCGAGCTTGCAGATGCCATTTTAATCACGGAGCCATTTTCAGCAAAATTACGATTAGAAAATGTATTACGTTCGATTAAAGCGCCTTTACCTTTTAGCATTAACCAATGATAAGTAGAGTTGTTTAGCGTTGCTTCATCGCCATCCATTGTGTTTTGCGAAAAAGTAAAGTTATCGCCTTCTGAGTAAATAACAGCATCTTCTTCGGCTTCACAAAATGCGCCCGCTTTAGTATCTATATTCTTAAAGGTAAGCCCTGTTAATCCAGCGCCATCTACTCCAGCAGCTACATGTACACATACTTCACCGCTAAGTACAGGAGTTTGACCTTCTACAGCGCGAAGCGTTACTGCACTGGTTAATAAAATTGCGTCCATATCAGCATAAACACCAGTGTTTAAGCCAATAACATCACCATCAGCTAAACCGCCGCTTAAAGCACCAAGGAGTGCTTCAGGGTTACTAACTAATTGTGTGTAAACCAATGTATCAAGTGAGTTTGTAACCTCACTCGCAAAGCCATCGTTATCTGTATACGTAGCTTTTACCGACATTATTGAGCCAGCGTAAGCAGCAGGTGTAAATGTTTTACTATTACTGTCGGCTACTTCAACGCCATCAGCAGACCAAGTATAAGTAACGTTTGCCTCTTCAACACCATTGTTATCTGTTATCTCAGCTGTTAACTCGCCACTTGTCAAATAAGGCGCTACGCCCATAATTGCGACGCTACCGGCTTCGTCAACCGCAACAGCACAAACAGCAATTGTTTCCTCAGACGTATTATCCTCGATAAATCCATTATCATCTGTATAAGCAACTTGAACACTTATCTTTTGACCTAACAGTGATGCATCAACTGTAAAGGTACTTTCTGTCTCGCCAACTATCTCTTGTGCATCAGCAAGCCACTGATAAGTTATATCTCCGGTTGCTCCATCGGTATCTGCAATTTCTGCTGTTAATGTATTGCCAACAGTTGGCGTGCCACTAATTGTAACTTGGCCTTCTGAATTTGTTCGTGCTACAACTTGTGTTCCAGTAGATGTAACAGATTCAGCAAACCCGCGGCTATCTTCAAAAGATGCACTAACTGTAATAACTGTACCAAACTGTGCGTCTGTTAACGTGAGCGTTGAAAGTGCTTCATCTGCAATCTCTACGTCATCAGCAAACCATTTATAAGTTACTGTATCGCCATCAAAACCGTTTTCGTCAGCTACATTGGCTGTTAGTTGCGAACCAACTAGCGCGTCACCCGCAATGGTTAAACTTGCAGGGAATGCGATTGCGGCAACATCTGCGGTTGGTTCTGTAATATGTGATTCATTAATACCGCCATCATCGGTATAAAGCCCTTGAACAGTAATTGGTAAGCCTATCTGATCGTCAGTCAGTGTAAATGAAGCGCTATTTGCACCTGCAATTGCCTCACCATCTGCATACCAATAGTAAGTCACGTCACCTGAGATGCCATCAGGGTCACTAACTTCTGCCGTTAATGTTTGTCCGCTTGTAACTGTTCCACTAAGAGCAATAGAGCCCAAGTTGTTGTCATTATTGTTTGAGTTTGTGTCACAACCAACTATTGCTGCTGCAATAGCGCATAGCGCAAAATGTTTTAATTTCATGGTGGCTCTATTCTCCAAATTTATGGTTTTACTATTTGGTTATCTATTGTGTGTGTTACCAAATAATTCACGTGTGTATTACCAAATTTATTTGAGTTGCAAATAAATTGTTAACCAACTTGGTAA